>JASGCG010000358.1 GCA_030054235.1 Bacteroidia bacterium | reverse complement strand
CGTGCAGGCCCAAGGAAGCAAGCGGCTTGAGGGCCGCTCGCACCTGCCCCATGACCTGAGCCAGAAACTCGAAAGCCGTCTCGGATCCGGCGAGTCCATGCTGATCATCCCGGAAGGCATCCAGAGCTTGGCCGAGGGTTCGGTACCAGCCCTTGATCTCCTCGAGTTCCGAGACCTCCATGCCTTCGATGCCACGGTCGAGGGCCCACATGAACACCTGTTCCTGCTCCCCGCGGGTTCTGAGGTGCTGATACTGCGCCTTGACGGCGGCATAGCCCAAACGATCGCGCGACACACTCCAGTCGATGGCTGCCTGCTGCAGCGCAACGTTGCGGCGAATGCGGTCAAGCGGGGCATCAGGATCACGTGGTACGGCCGCAGCCGCTGTCGAGGATGCGCTGGCGGTTGAAGCAGCAGGCGCTGCGACCCGCGGAGCCACCGCCGGACCGCTGAACTTGGACATCAGTTGCGCGAGTTGCCCCTCGGTGGCTGGCTCTGTCACCACGGGGGGCACGGGTACGGCCAACGGCGCTGCCACCGACGGGGAGACAGGCGCCGGCGGCTGGTCGTGCTCGGTCATGGTGCTGGCGCGCTGTGAAGAACCATCAGCGTCAACCTGCTGAAGTGTCGATCCAGCCTGTGGCGCAGCCAACGAAGCAGCCTCAGCTGCGCTGGCGAGACGTTGCAGCCATGCCCCGGCTGCGGCCAAGAGCGGTGCCAGTTCGGGCACGCGCTGCAGCAGCGCCACGATCGCCGCGCCCGTGTTCGCGAGTTCCTCGTTCGAAACACTCCGATCATGCACCTCAGTTCCTGCTTGCATGGTCATTCTTGGTCTCCGTGAACAGGGCTTCGAAGTCGGACACGTCCTTGGCGCTGCCCTCGAGGTCGAACTCATCCACGATGGCCGTGCCGATCCAGCCGTCGATGCGGCGCGCCAAGCCAGGCGGCGCGTGATGGGTGGACACTTCCGAGGCGAAGTTGAGCAGGTCGTACATGCGGCAGCGCGCTGGAAGCAGCCTGCGGCGCTTGGGTGAAATGCCCTCGATTGCCGTGATCCCATAGATGCCATGCAGGTCGCCGGTCATGCGACCCCACGCAGCCCGCCGCGCCGGCGCGGCGTCACCGCCGCCCCAACCGCCGTGAGACAGGATCGCCTCGAGCGAGCGCACCTCTTCAAGGCTGGCCCACGACCGCTGTGCACTCTCGAAACGCTGGCGCATGGCGCTGAAGCCATCGGCGTTTCCGAAGGAACTCAGCGCACGATCGAGCGAGTGATCGGGCCGTTCACCCAGCCGGACATCGCTGCGCAGGGCACGCTGCATGCCCACCGCGCCGTTCTGGCAGATCAGGCGCAGCAGCATGATATGGATCGCCGGCATGCCCTGGCCATCGACAGGTACCTCGAGCGAGAAGCGCTGCTCGAACCGATCAGGCCCGAGCTTGAAGGCACCGATGCCATCCGCCGGAACATGCGTGGAGTAGAGACGCCCATCGGTGTAGCGCACCTGCTCGCCACCGTTGGCGCGGATCACGCCCATGGCATCGTCGAGCGTGAGCATGGCCGCGCGCGGGGAACTGACCCCGAGCAGCTTGGGCCGCGCACCGTTGCCGTGCTCGACGGCAAACCGCAGCCCGCTGCCTGAGTCGCGCTCGCTGACACGCTGCAGGACCTCGTCGGTCGAGAAGTAGCGGAAGACGGCATCGTTGAAGCCGCACCGGCGGAACAGGCTGGTCCAGAAGCGATCGGTTGCGGCCACCTGCATGCCGCCCAAGAGCAGTGATCGTGGCGCCAAGCGCGGGCGCGCACCGGGTGCAGCCAAGCGTGCCCGCGTGTCGAGACGCGTGGCGCGGCGGGCCGGCGCCGGCGCGGTGCCGTCGACCTTCAGGTCGCCGATGTCGGCAGTGAGGTACTGGAGCGTGGGTAGGGCGCAGGCCGCGCGAGGATCGACGGCAGCGACGGACGAAGCACGAACTGGGAAGGACACCATGACTCAAGACTCCTGATCGGGACGATCTGCGGAAAACTGACCTGGACGGGCGCGACGACGCGCTCGCCCCCGGGTGAAGGCCTTTGGAAGCGTGGGCGCGCTCGTGGACGCGATGCTGCGCATGGAACGCACGAGCAGGTCGAGCTGCCGCGTGGCACCGATCGACCGCCAGATGCCATCGGTCAGCACGAACTGCTCGCGTGGCCGGGCCAAACGCGGGAATGGCATAGGCGTGCGCTGGCACTGCACCACGGTCTTGATCGGCAGATCCGGGTGCATGCGGAAGACGCGGCCAGCCATCTGGACGGTCGGCCCGCGAGAGGCAGGGCGCACAAAGACGGTTTGAAGCGATGGATCGTTGAATCCCTCGGTCAGGCACGCCATGGCCACCAGCACCTGCAGCTCGCCGGCGGCAAAGCGGGCGATTTGGTCATCGCGATCGGTGGTGCCGGTGACGAGCTCGCAGGCCACCCCAGCCGCACGCAGGCAAGCCACGCAGC
>JASGCG010000357.1 GCA_030054235.1 Bacteroidia bacterium | reverse complement strand
GTGAATCCGTACTACCTGCACAACCGCGCCGATCTCAACGTGCCGTACCTCGGCACGGATCGCGCGGAACTGTCGTCGCGACTCGGCACACTGGTCGGTGCCGGCGTGGTGACGGCCATGCACACCGACACGCCGGTCTCGCCGCCGATTCCGCTCGAGAGCATGTGGATCGCCGTGAATCGCATTGGCCGATTCAGCGGGAAGGTGCTCGGTGCAGGGGAGCGCGTGAGCGCGATGCAGGCCCTGAAGATGGTCACGATCGATGCTGCCTACACGCTCGGGGTCGAGGACCGTGTGGGGAGCATCCGCACGGGCAAGCTCGCCGACTTCACGGTGCTCGACCGCAGCCCACTCGCCGTCGAGTCCATGGCGATCCGCGACATCCCGGTGTGGGGCATCGTCGTCGGCGGCGTGAAGCACCCGGTCACGGACATCACGCCGCGCCCGGCCGTGAAGGCAGCGGCGTGGGGCACGGAGCCGATGGCGCCGCAGCGTGCTCCGCGCGCCTTCGGTGGCCGCTATGCCAACGCAGCTGCGCTTGAGGATCCGCAGGCACTCTCACGGCATCTGGCGGGCTGCTCGATGGAGTTCTGGCGCACGATGGCGCGCGAGCAGGGGCCGCTCCTGGTCCTGAAGCCCGAAGAAGACTGATTCCGAAGCTGCCGCAGAGGCGTGCACTGGGTGTGCAGTCAGGGCGTGCAAGGTCCCCAAGCCGACAGGAGCAAGCCGAGATCGGCACCATTGACCGTGCCATCGCCGTTCAGGTCGCCGGTGGCGGATCCTTGCTGCCCTGAACTCGCCCACGTGGAGAGGACGACGCCCAGATCCGCGCCATCGACCGAACCGTTGCCGTTGAGGTCAGCGACGCATCCACACGGGCTGCTCGAACTCCCGCCGCTGGTCCATGTCGGCGCGTGCACGATCTGGACCAGATCGAACTCCGCCGATGACACGCCCATGGCGGTCATGCGAAGGGCGATCGCTCCCGCGGGTCCAACCAGCGCTGGTGCATCGATGGGACCAAGCCATGCGGATGATGGCACCCCGGCATCGGACGAGATGGTGCCGATGCTTCGCCACGAGTTGGCCTGATCCCGCAGAGCGAGATGCGTCGTCGCGCCTTCCGGTGCGGTCCACTCGACCGCCACCCACAGCACGCCTCGATCGGCGCACTCGTCCGGCTGCTGTGCCGTGGCGTGCACGATGAGGTCGATCCCGCTGGCATCCGAAGTCAGGGCACACGGCAGACGATCCGCGCTCGCCAGCCGCGCGACGGCATCAGGGCAAGCGGAGCCGGACAGCACTTCGACCGAGGTGATCGTTGGCGACCAGACGGCATCGATCGACTCGGTGACGCTCGTCCACGTTCCGGCGCCAGCCGAGGGCCAGACCATGAACTCGTCGATGCCGCGGCTGCGGAAGAGCGCCATGATCCTGAGGAACTCCGCGTCCGAGTAGGCGCGATTGGTCGGCGGGGCTTCGCCAAAGGGCAGCGCGATCCCCGGAAGCGTGACCCACGGCGTGATCGTGGCTGGATCGGCACCGCCGAACGAGTGCAGGCAGGCATCAAGGTTGGCGCGGTGCAGCCGCATCTGTTCGTCCATGAACGGCAATGTGCCATCGACGAAGGTCTCTCCAAAGATATAGAAGGCAGGCGCCTGCAGGTCGCCGCGACCGACCCACGATGAACGCATCCAGCCTTCGTTCCACCATTCGAAGTCGACATACTCGCGTCGGCTGCCATCGGGTTCCAGTCCACCATCGAGCTTCATGGTCTGCGCAAACTCGCTGGACGCGCATGCGGGCCATGCGGCCCGGACGCGTGAGTAGAACGCCTGGTCGAAAGCTCCCTCGACCGACTCGCGCATGATGCCGTCCCACCAGGCGCTCCACGCACGATTCGCGGGATGGTCACGTGGCACGGATGGATCATGAGCCGGCGAACCCGCCGTGGCGTAGAGCTCCGCCATCGTTTGCATTGTCGGCGTGCCGCCTGGGTTCATGGCGAGCGGCTCGGTCGTCCAGCGGGGGTCCGCCATCATGGCGTCAAACACCTGCAGCGGGGCTGTGCCCCAGCAGTCGCCGATGTTCGGCAGGTAGCAGAGCGCGGGCAGTCGCAGTTCGCTGTCCATGTGGAACCGCGTTGGCGCGGCCACGCCGTGGAGCGCCTGGCGCTGCTGGTAGCGGGCGATGAAGGCATCGGTCCATCCGGTCATGACGGCGATGCCATGGGCGGTCCACGGCGTACCGCGGTTGAGGTGGTCGGGCAGCCCTGTGCCCATCATGGCGTCAAGCGGGTTGCCCACGAGCGTGCCGCGCCCGAAGTTCAGGATCGTGATCGCGACGTCGCCCTCGCCGAGGCCTCGAGCCAGGATGTCGTTGCACACCTGGTCCGCCGTGGAGTGCGGATCCGCAGTCGGTGCAATCCAGATGTTGACCAGCGCGGTGAGCGATGGGTGGTCCGCTGAAGGTCCCTCGGGCGCGGACCAGGACCAC
>JASGCG010000025.1 GCA_030054235.1 Bacteroidia bacterium | reverse complement strand
CTG
Organism: Bacteroidia bacterium; assembly: GCA_030054235.1. Taxonomy (GTDB): domain Bacteria; phylum Planctomycetota; class Phycisphaerae; order Phycisphaerales; family SM1A02; genus SYIB01. Next base: position 11,099 of record JASGCG010000025.1, on the reverse strand, counting down.
CTGCTGAGCGGCTGGGGTTCGCCCGGTGCAGCCGACATTGACGGCAGCGGCACGGTCGATGGCTCCGACCTGGGCGTGATGCTCAGCGCGTGGGGCCCCTGCTGAACCCCTAGGATGCGTGCGTGCAGCACGCGTTCCGACACATCGTCTCGCTCGCCGACACGGATGCTGCCGGCGTGGTCTTCACGGCGCGCTCGATCGAGATCGCGCACCGCGGCTTCGAGCATTGGCTCGCTGAACACGCCGTGCCGATCGCCGACATGCTCGCGGGGCGGCTGCCGGCCATGCCCATCGTGCGCGTCGAGGCCGACCTTCACGCACCGCTGCGCGTGGGTGACGCGGTCGAGGTGCACTCGTCGATGACGGCCTGCGGCGAGCGATCGGTGACGATGCTCCACGAACTCATGCTGGGCTCCCGCTGCGCCGCGCGCATCACGCTGGTGCATGCCTGCGTGGGGCGCGACGGCACGTCAGTTGCCGTGCCCGATGCCATCCGCCGCCTCGCCGACCGCTGAGCGCTCGGGTGCAGGCTTGCTCCAGAGCACGCGCGCCGCTGGGAGCGCAGCATGGCACTGCGCCAACGACGCCTTGTGCGGCAGGTCAGCGGGCCACTCGACGATCGAGTCGGGCAACGCATGGCGCGGCAGGTGCTCGGCGAGCGAAGTGACGAGCGCATCCCAGTCGACCGCGCTGCCATCGGTGCGCACGAACGCAGCGGGCCGCATGCCCCAGCGATCGTGCGGTACACCGATCACCCGTGCACCGAGCAGCGCGGCGTGATGCAGGAGCTGCGTCTCGAGCTCGACAGGATCCACGTTCTCGCCGCCTGAGATGAAGACGCGATCGCTGCGTCCCGAGACGATCACCGTGCCCTGCTCGAAGCGACCCTGGTCATTCGTGCGCAGCCAGCCACCGACCTCGACGATCGGCTCGATCGCACCGTCGCGCCACGCACCAAGCGCCATGGTCGGCGAGCGCACGAAGAGGTCCGCGCCGAGCCGCTTGGCCACGACGCCATCGAGCCAACGGCCTGACCAGCCATCGGCCGACTCGGGCGTCGGTCGGCCGGCGGCGACCATCGCGCCCGTCTCGGTCATGCCGTAGGTCATGACCAGCGGCCAACCGTTGGCACGCGCCTGGTTGCGCCAGTCGATCGGGCACGATGCTCCCCCGACGACGAGCGCCTTCATCGCACGGATGCGCTCATGGAGGCTCGGGTCCTGGCGGGCCGCATGCAGCAACCCGGCGAGTTGCGTCGGCACGATCGAGGCATGCGTGACCGACGGTACCGCAAGCAGGAACGCATGCAGCGGGACCGATGCCTCGCCGCGCACCATCGCCACGCGCGCACCGACGAGCGCCGCGCGCATGAGGATGCCCAGGCCGCCGACATGATGCCACGGGATGGTGAGCGCCCAGCAGTCATCGGCTGCGAACGAGCACGCCTTCGAGGCGCGCACGGCGGCCTCGACCAGCGTGGCAGCCGAATGCACGATCAGCCTGGGTTCACCGCTCGAACCGCTCGTGGGCACGATGACGGTTGGGCGCGATGGATCGGGATCAGCAGCGGGCACGGTGCAGCTCGGTGCACTCGGCGCGGGAAGGCTGGCCGCACCCGCCTGCGCGCACACGGCGGTGCGACGCGCTTCGGGATCGCGTGGATTCAGGAGGACCGCGCAGGCCCCGCGGCGCACGACGGCGAAGAGCGCGCTGATCGCCTCGGCATCGAGCGATGCGCGCACGCCCACGCGCACGCCGGCACCGATCCCCTCGGCCCAGAGCGAATGCTCGTACGCGGCGCGAACGCCCTGCCAATGCGGATCGACGATGCCCCCGGGACCCATCTGGAAGGTGATCACATCCATGGAACGACTGCCTCCTTGAGCGGTACGTACTCGAGCCTTGGAATCGGGAGCGCCGGCGCGATCTCCATGCGGCCTTCCCGCACGGGCGCCTGCTCCACGACATCGAATTCGAAGAGACCGGCCGAGGCCAGACCATGGTCACGACCGCCCGTGGCGGTGACGGCGGCCAGCCGCGCGAGCAGCGCCAGCGTGTACGACGACTCGAGGCAGCTCGAGAGGACCGTGTCCATGCCGTGGATGCGACCGCGCGTGACCGCGTGCTCGACTTCCTCGAGCGCGCCGAGCAAACTGGGCTTGAGCACCTGCACCTCGACGCCCGGCGCACCGACGAGCGCCTCGCGGTGCTCCGGTTCGTGCAGCGACTCGTCGATCGCCATCGTGATCCCCGTGCGTCGGCTGAGTTCAGGGAGCTCCAGCGGGTTGCGCAGCGGTTCTTCCATGTACTCGATGCGTTCTGCATCGAGGCGCTTCATCATGCGAACGGCCGAGGTCAGCGTGAGCCGGCGATTGCCGTCGAGCCGGAGCCGGACCGAGGGATCGAGCCCATCGAGCATGGCACCGATGAGTGCGGCGTCGTCGGCGACCTTGCCCAGGCCGACCTTCACCTTCACGGTGCGGTAGCCGGTGAAGTCGCCGCGCTCGATCGCGGCACGCGCTGCGGCGGCATCGCCCGAGAAGACCGCGTTCACGCCGACACCGCTGTGCTCGCTGCGCCCGAAGCCGTAACGGCGCTCATGCACGAGCGTGGCCTGCGCGCAGGAGAGGGCGAAGGAAGCGCTCGGCGCCATGGGCATCGAGCCGCTGCGCGTGGCCTCCTGCACACCCTCGAGCGCATCCTGCAGCGACTCGCGGTGCAGCCCCGCCAAGGGTGCCATCTCACCGTAGCCGGTGCGATCACCATCTTCGATGCGCAGGATCGCGCCGCGCCGCATGCGGACCATCTCCCCGCCCGCCGGGAACGGCGTGCGCAGCGGGAGTTCGTACCAAGCAACGCTGAACGTCTGCATCAGGACCAGGTCATGGCGAGGGCGAACAGCACTGCCGTCGCCAGCAGGGCCGATCCCGTGGAGGCTAGCACGCCATTCAACGGTCGACCGTCAAGCCCGCGCAGCACGCGCACGACCTGCACCATGAGGAGCGCCGATGGCACGCATGGCAGATAAGCCATCGGCTCCTGCCCTGCGGCGAGCCATGCGAAGCAGCCGAGCGCGCCCACCGCGCAGGCAGCGAACTCGACGCGAGCGAACCGCTCCCCCAGGCGCACGGCGAGCGTGAGCTTGTGCGCGCGCGCATCGCCCTCGCGATCACGAAGGTTGTTCACCGCCAGGATCGCCGTCGAGAGCAGACCGCACCCGACACCCGCGATGACGAGTGGCGCACCAAGATCCGCGCCAAGCGCCAGCCCCGTGGCCACCACGGCCACGACGCCGAAGAACGCGAGCACGAAGAGATCACCCAGACCGACATAGGCCAGGGGCAACGGACCGCCCGTGTAGGCGAGCGCAAGCACGCCGCTGATGAGGCCAAGGAAGGCGTAGCCGATGCTCACCTCCTTCGAGAGCCATGCCGCGGCGATCCCTGCGATGGCGAGCGCAACGCCCGTGGCCATCCACATGTGCGAGGGCGCGATGAGTCCCGCGGCGACGGCACGCGTGGGACCGAGTCGATCCGGCGTGTCGGCACCTTTGCGAAAATCGAGGCATTCGTTGGCGAAGTTCGTGGCGACCTGCACGCCGAGCGCGCCGACGGCGCATGCCGCGAAGAGCCCCCACTCGCGCGCCTGCCATGGTGCACCGCTCTGTTCACGACCGAGCGCTGCACCGACCACGACCGGCGCGAGGCCCGCGGGCAGCGTCTTGGGCCGCATGGCCGCGAACCACGTGCCGAGCCCAGCGCGCCGAGGGGCCGGGATGTGCGCGGCATCGCTCACGGGCGTCGCGTGATCGTGTCCCACGCCGGCGGGCGGCGCTCACGCCAGGCGCGTGAACCCTCCTGCGCCTCGTCGGTCATGTAGTAGAGCATCGTGGCGCAACCAGCCAGCTCCTGCAGCCCGGCCTGACCATCGCAGTCGGCATTCATCGCAGCCTTGAGGCACCGCAGCGCCGTGGGTGAGCACGCGAGCATCTCGCGGCACCATTGCAGCGTCTCGCGCTCCAGGTCGGCCAGCGGCACGACCGTGTTCACCAGGCCCATGTCCTGGGCCTGCTGCGCGGAGTACTGGCGGCAGAGGAACCACATCTCGCGCGCCTTCTTCTGGCCGATGATGCGCGCCATGTACGAGCTGCCGTAGCCGCCGTCGAACGAGCCGACCTTCGGACCGATCTGCCCGAACTTGGCGTTGTCGGCCGCGATCGTGAGGTCGCACATCATGTGCAGCACGTGGCCGCCGCCGATCGCAAAGCCCGCGACCATGGCCACGATGGGCTTGGGGCACGTGCGGATCTCGCGCTGGAAATCCAGAACGTTCAGCCGGTGCACCCCCGACTCGTCGACGTAGCCCGCTTCGCCGCGCACGCTGTGGTCACCGCCGGCACAGAAGGCATCGGGCCCCTCGCCGCACAGGATGATGACGCCGATCGCGGCGTCCTCGCGCGCCAGCTGCAGTGCGCGTCGCATCTCCATCACCGTCTCGGGGCGGAAGGCGTTGCGCTTGTGCGGGCGATTGATCGTGATCTTGGCGATGCCCTCGGGCAGCGTGTGGTAGCGGATGTCGGTCCACTCGCCGACGGCGGTCCAGGCCGGTGCAGTGCTGGTCGTGGTCATGGTGCGCAAGCGTAGTCCAGGACCTGGGCCACGACTGCGGGCGCTTCGACCAGCAGTGCATGCGTGGTCGGATGGCCATCGCCGGCATCGGCCACCGTGAGCTGCAGGTGCCGACCGCGGCGCAGAGCACGCAGGCGCTCGCCTTCGTCGACGTACGCGGTGTCATCCCTGCCAGCGACGAATGCACACCGGCCGGCGCGGGACAGATCCGGCGCCGCAAGCGACGTGCCGGGGGAGAGTCCGCGCAGGATCCGGACCCAGCTCGGCGTGCTCGCGACGCGCGAGGCGGCCACGCTGCCCGCGAGCCCGCGTGCCACCAGCCCTGCGAACATCGGTCGCGCGTGCCACGATCGCATGAAGGCCTGCATGCCATCGCGCGCGAGCGCTGCGGCGAGCGCTGCGTCGGTCCGCTGGCGCTCGATTGCCTGCATCGGCGGCAAGGGATGCACACGCGCGCTCACGAGGACGAGCACATCGGGAGCAAGCACTGCCGTGGCGGCGGCGGCGAGTCGACCGCCGAAGCTGTAGCCCGCAAGCACGAGCGGCGCACGAGGGCGCTGGGCGCGGATGGCCTGCACCGTGCGTGCGACCATCGCCGCAGCGTGTGGCATGTCGAGTACCGGGCATTGCGCCAACGGTGCGAGGGCGATCGCATGGAACGATGCCCGCACACCGAGTCGCGCCACCACGAGCTTCCAGTCGCGCGGCTCGCCGAACGATCCATGCAAGGCGACGATGCACGGCGCATCACCCTCAGCCGGGCGCAGATCGATCCATGGAAGGAGCGATCGCTCGACGGGTTGCGCGGGCTGCTCCGCCGCACGCGTCGAGACGTCGTTGGTCCGAGCACGCATCGGTGCGGTCATCCTGCGAGCATGGCATCGACCGCCTGCGTGACGTGGGTCTGCAACGCGCGGTGGCGTGCAAGATTCTCCGACCGCGGCGTCACCAGCTCGACGATCGACGGCACGGCCTGCGACCACGCATGCTGCAAGGCCAGCACCGCGTCGGCGCGCGTGGCCGCCCGCGCATACGGCAGCGAGAACATCGAGGCCGCGCCCTCGAACGAGCAGCCGTGCGGCGTACCGAAGAGCGCTTCGAACGGCACGGCCTGCTGCGCCACCGGCAGGAAGTGGAAGATGCCCCCACCGTCGTTGTTCACGATCGCCAGCGTGCAGCGACCGGGCGTGCGCCGCAGGAGTTCGAGGCTCGACAGGTCATGCAGCGCGCTCACGTCGCCGATCAGCGCCGTGGTCGGTGCGCCGCTGCGCGCGATGCCGCTGGCGGTGGCGATCAGGCCATCGATGCCGCTTGCGCCGCGCTGGCCGAGCACGACGAGGTCGCGGCGCACCGGCGCATGCATGTCGAGGTCGCGCACCGGCATGCTGTTGCCGGCCACGAGCACGCCGGCGGGCGCATGCTGCGCGATCCACCAGGCGATCCATGGCTCGCTGAGGTCATCGGAGGATTCCATCCACGCTTCGATCGCGGTCCCGGCCGCAAGATCGGCCTGCACGAACGCATCCGTGAGTGCGCTCGGCACCGCCGGCAGCGCCTCGGGCTGGCTGTTCACAAGGTCCCGCGCCAGCGCGGCCAGGTCCACATCGAGCGAAAACGCCGCAGTGTGCGATGGATCCTGGCGCTGAGCATGACGGCCGACGAGCACCGGTCGAACGCGCGACGCATCGATCCACTGCGCCACGGACTTGCTCGTGATCGCACCGCCCACGCGAAGGACCGCATCGGGCGCAAGCGCACGCTGCGCTGCCTCGCTGCGCAGCACCAGATCACCGTGCGCGATCACGCGAGCGAGCGCGGTCGGCACGCCGCGCAAGCCGCTGGTGATGTCGGCAACGACGGGCCAGCCAAGCCGCGCTGCCAGGATGAGCACCGCATCACGCTCGGCTTCGTCGCGCAACGCACCAGCCACGATCACGCCGCGCGAACCGCCGCGCGTGACCGCGCGCAGCGCCGCGAGAAGCCCCGGCCCGCCGCCGAAGCAGGCCTCGGCGCGCCACGGCGCCTTGGAACCGATCCACGCACGGATCGACTCCAGCGTCCCGCGGTTCCACGGCGCATCCTGCAGGCCAAGCGGTTCACGGAACGGGCAGTTCATCTGCACGGCGCCGCACGGCACGGTGTGCGCGCGATTCCACGCTTCGGCCGCGGTCGAGAGCACGACGCGGGCATCGACGGCATCCGTGGGGCAGCCCAGATCGACGCTCCACCGCGCGAATCGGCCGAGCACGTCGCGTTGCGGGATTGCCTGGTTCGCGCCGCATTCCAGGAGTTCAGGCGGCCGATCGGCGGTGAGCAGGATCATCGGGATGCCGCTCGCCCACGCCTCGACCGCTGCCGGCAAGAGGTTGGCCACGGCCGTGCCGCTCGTCGTGATCACGGGCGCCGCGCAGCCGGTCGCCTTTGCGACGCCGAGCGCGTGGAACGCTGCGCTGCGCTCATCGAGCGCCACCACGACATCAAGCCCGCTCGCATGCGCGGCCAAGGCCAGCGGCGTGCTGCGCGAACCCGGGCAGACGACGACATGTCGCGCGCCCGCGCGCACGAACTCGGCCATGACCAGGCGTGCCCACAGGGCATTCAGGTTTGGTGCGTCGTCGAAGGTCATCATGCGCGTGCGGGCTCAGGAGACGGCGTCGAACGACTCCATCTTGCGGGCCGTCTCGAGCCATTCGGCATCGGCCTCGCTGCCCTGCACGATACCCGCGCCACCGAACGCCACCGCCTGGTCGCCATGCACGAGCGCGCTGCGGATGCCCACGGCGAAGTCGCTGCGGCTTGCGCTCACGAGCCCGACGGCGCCCGCGTACAGACCACGCTGATCGGCTTCGTGCGCCGCGATGAAGGCGCGCGCCGCTTCCGTCGGCGTGCCGCAGACGGCAGGCGTTGGATGCATCGCGGCGAGCAGCGCACCGTCCAGCACATCGTCGGCCAGCCGCGCGCTGACGCCCGTCATCAGGTGCTGCACGTGCGCCAGGCGCACAATCCCGGGTGTGGGCTCGGCATCGAGCCGATCGCACCACGGCGCAAGCACGGCCTTGATGCGATCGAGGACCAGATCGTGCTCGAGGCGGTTCTTCGTGCTCGCCAGCAGTCGGCTTGCCAGCCACGCATCGGCGGCGAGGTCGGGTCCTCGCGGACACGTTCCCGCAATCGCCTCGGTGTGCACCACGCGACCCTTGCGCTTGAAGAGCCGCTCGGGCGTGATCGAGACGAAGCTCGATCCGGGCGCAGCCTCGACCGCGACGTGGAACACGTCATGGGCGGCCGACCGCAGCGACATCAGGAGCGCCATCGGGTCGATCGCGCTCACCGCGCGGTAGCGGCGCGTGCGCGCCACGACGACCTTGTCGAGCGTTCGCGCCGCGATCGCGTCCAGCGCCTCATCGACCATGCGTGCCCAGTGCGATGGATCGCTGTCGGATTCAAGCCGCAGCGCCACGCGCTGCACCGACGTGGGCTGCCGCACCGCGCGCAACGCTTCGAGCGATCGCGATGCATCGCCGTTGACATGCACCGCAAGGGTGGTCACGGTGCGCATGCGTCGCACCTCGACCAAGGGCAGCGACACGCGCATGGCGCCGAAGGCGGACCACGCGCCGGATATCGGCGCGCTCGCATCGAACGCGCACGTCGTGACGAGGAACGGCGATGCCGGCTCGTGCATGCGCGGGAAGATCGGCGGCTCCTGCTCAAGCAGGCGCTGCACGCGGGCATCGTCGAGCGATGGTGCCGCGAACAGGCAGCCAAGGCTGGCCATCTCGAGGCTCCCCTCGCGATTGCGGAACATGGTTCGCTGGCCGGGCTGCTGGCTGGCGACCCACGCCATGATGTCGAGCGGCTCGATCTCGACCTCGATGCGGTCCAGCGCATCGCGCGATCGGGCGCCGAGGGACTCGATCGCGGCGCCCAGTTCCTGCACCGCCCGGGCGATCGGGACGACGCCCGTAAGGCGTCGCACGTGCAGGGTCATGGTGTCGGCCGAGGCCATGGGTCGCAAAGTCTAGGAATCGTGAAGGACGTCACGGAGTCATGATTTGCCCGGCTGGCGACTTTGGTTTTATAGGACTAGGCGCTAGCCGCAAGCTCCTGACCCCCGTACATTCCATCCTTCGTGAACTTCCGCCGCCGAAAGCGCTCCATCCACCATGCCGAGGCCCACGCCGACGAGGCGCCCTCGAAGATCCGGGTCATGGAGCACCCGATGGTGCCGCAGGGCCACGCGCCGGTCGTGCAGACCCCGGCCGAGTTGGCGGAACTCGTCGAACACCTCCGATCGGCCGGGACCTTCGCGTACGACACCGAGTTCATCGGCGAGGAGAACTTCCACCCGCGCATCTGCCTGGTGCAGGTGGCGACGGCGGAGCGCGTGGCGATCATCGATCCGACGCAGACGCCGGATCTTTCGGGGATCTGGTCTGCGGTCTGCGATGAGCGGCTCGTCACGCTCGTGCACGCCGGCGGCCAGGACGTGAACGCAGCCCAGCGTGCCGCGGGCACGCTCGCGCGCAACGTGGTGGATACGCAGGTCGGGGCAGCGCTCATGGGCATGCCGTGGCCGGCAAGCCTGGCGAACACGGTCGAGTCACTCACCGGGCATCGCCTTTCGAAGGGGCACACCTTCACGGACTGGGATGCACGCCCGCTGACCGCAAGCCAGATCAGTTACGCCGCCGACGACGTGCGCTACTTGCCGCTCGTGTGGCAGCGCATGCATGAACGGCTCGCGGAACTCGGGCGGGTCGACTGGGCCCGGCACGAGTGCGAACTCGAGATCAAGTCCAGTGAGTCCTTCGACCCCGAGAGTCAAGTCCGCCGTGCGTGCCGGGGCATGAACCTGCGCCCGCGCGTGATGACGATCCTGCGCGAGCTCGTCGTGCTGCGGTACGAACTCGCCCGCACGAAGGACGTGCCGCCACGCACGCTGCTGGCCGATGCTCCCCTGCTCGATGTGGCGCGCGCCAAGCCCGAATCGGTGCGTGAACTCGAAGACATCCGCGGCCTGCCACGGCCGGTGGTGCAGGAATCAGGCGAGGCGATCATCGAGTGCATCGCGCGTGCCAAGGAACTGCCGATCGACCGCGACCGGATCTGGACGCCACCCGACGAGAACGCCGACGATCGCATGAAGATCGATGCGCTCTGGTCGATCCTCAACATGCGGTGCATCGGCATGCACCTGGCACCGACCATGGTGCTCACGCGCCAGCAGCTCAGCCGCTGGTACCTCGCGCGGCAGAAGGATCCCGCCGCACGCCTCTTCGAAGACGGCGATTGGCGCCACGCTGCCATCGGGGTCTGGCTCGACTCGTTCATGGCCGGCAAGGAGCGCCTGGAGCTCGAATGGGGCCCGCAGGGGCCGCAGTCGGCGGGCTGAGGCCTTTGGCGCGCCGTGCATGATCTGCAGCGCCGGCCTCGGGCGGATGGTCGCGATCAGCCGCCGGGAAAATCCCTTGAATTCCCATTGAAACACGTGGGTGCACCGTTACGCTCGGGCCAACCAGCCGGAGGTTCAACATGAGCACCACCATCGAGAGCACCCCGACCCGCAAGCCCAATCCGACCAAGCCCCGTCCGCTGCCGCAGTGGAAGGTGCTGGTCCACAACGACGACGTGAACACCTACGAGCACGTCATCCGCAGCTTCATGGACATCCTGCGCATGGAAGTCACCATGGCGCTGGTCAAGACGACCGAGGTCGACCGCTCCGGCGCCGCCGTGGTGTGCGTGACGCACCGCGAGCACGCCGAGCTCATCCAGGGGCAGCTGCAGTCCAAGTCGCTGACCGTCTCGATCGAACCCGACGCCTGAGCCCGCGCGCGGCGGGCAAAGTTCATCCCGCCGCCTTGCGTGCGCGGTCCGGCGACCAGCGAAGGTCAAACCGCATGCCAAGCGCCGAGGCGACGCGGAACACCGTGTCGATACGCGGGTTGGTCTGCGCGGAGAGCGCCTTGTAGAGATTCTCGCGCCCCAAGCCTGTGGATCGCGACAAGCCCGACATCCCTTGAGCCCGCGCCACATCGCCAAGCGCGGCCACCAGCACGCGCGCATCGCCAGCGGACAGTGCCTCACGGAGGTACGCCAGCACCAAGCGCTCATCGGTCAGGAATTCAGCCGCGTCAAATGGTTTGAGGCCGACCCGCCGACGGCGTGACGGCCTGCGAGCCACGGATGGCTTTGACTTCTTCGTCACGTGATGCTCCTCAGGATTGCCCGAGCGCGCGCGATATCGCGAACCTGGGTTGACTTGCTTCCTCCGCCGAGCAGGACCACCGTGGACTGGCTGATCGTGGCCAGATACACGCGGTAACCCAGTCCGACATCAATGCGCAGTTCCCTCAATGAGCCGCCCAGCGGTTTCCAGTCTCCTGAATGACCCATTTCGAGCCTCCGCATTCGGACGATGACCGATGCCGCCGCGCGCGGATCCCGGAGCACGCGCAGCCATGAAGA
>JASGCG010000356.1 GCA_030054235.1 Bacteroidia bacterium | reverse complement strand
ACGAGGATCCGCGGGAAATCCTTCCACGGCCGCGGACAGCACCCAAGGAGCGGCCATGAGCGACACGGTGAACGAGGACTGCACCGACCTCGATGCCCATCGGGCTGGCGACCGCGATGCCTTCACGCGGCTGGTCGATCGCCATGGCGCCATCACGCTGGCGATCTGCCGCCAGCACACGGCCAACTTGCCCGATGCCGAGGACGCGTGCCAGGAGGCCTTCATCCGTGCCCACCGAAAGCTCCACCAGGTCCACGACTGCACCGGCTTCCGGTCGTGGCTCTACGCGATCGCCAAGCTCGTGTGCAGCGAGCGCCGCCGCAGCGCCGGCCGCCGCGCGCGCCATGAGGATCACGCCATGACGATGCAGGCCCAGCGTGATCGCGCCCGTGCCACGACACCGGGCGACGACGCCGCACACGCCGAGTCGCTCGCCAGGCTCGATCGAGCGCTCGATCGACTGCCTGAGGATGAGCGCTTGGCGATCCACCTCTACTACCTCGAGCCCGATCCGGTCGCCGCGGCCCGCAGCGCGTTGGGCCTGGGCCGAAGCGCCTTCTACAAGCTGCTCGCGCAGGCGCGTGAGCGGCTCGCTGGTTTTCTTGAGCAACCTGCCACGAATCGAGGCACCCCATGATGTTCCGTTCGCCCCTGCTGTCGCTCCTGCGCTCGCCGCATGATGATGATGGAGCGCCGCCGCATGATGCGCTCGATGGCCTGCTGCGCGAGTGGCACGACCGTCACCGCGCCGCCGCGAGCGCCAACCGTGATCGCCTGCTCGATGCGGTCCGCGAAGATGCGCGCCTGCGGCCGTCGTTCGTGCCACGTTGGGTACGACCGCTCTCGATCGCGGCCTCCATTGGGCTCATCGTCGTGCTGGGGCTGCTCTTCACGACCGCGACCGAGCGCCGTGCGCTTGCCGATGGCATCGTGATGATGCCCGAGGCCGGTCGGCTCGATGCACTCGCGCCCGATGGCCAGCTGATCGGCCCGTGCCCCCTGCGCCACACCGATGTGCAAGCCTCGGTCGTCGGTCCTTTCGCCCGCGTCACGCTGCGCCAGCAGTACCAGAACACCTACCCGACGAAGATCGAGGCGGTCTACACCTTCCCGCTCTCGCACCGCGGCGCCGTCGACCGGATGACGATGACGATCGTGCAGCCCGATGGTGAGCGCGTGGTCGTCGGCGAAGTCCGCGAGCGCTCGATCGCCCGCGCGATGTATGAGGCTGCACGCGAGCAGGGCTATGTCGCGAGCCTGCTCGAGCAGGAGCGTCCGAACATCTTCACGCAGAGCGTGGCCAACATCGAGCCGGGCGCGCGCGTGGACATCGAGATTTCGTACGTCGAGACGCTGGTGGCGAAGGATGGTCGCTATGCCTTCGAGTACCCGACCGTGGTTGGGCCGCGCTACATCCCTGGTGCCGCGCCATCGCCGAGCCTGATGCTGCCCGGCTGCACGCCACGGCTCGGCGTGGTGCTGCTGGCGCCGATCACGACGGCGACCGCCAGCGGCGATGTCCCTGCGTGGATGCCGCCCTTCGATGAACTGCCCACCCTGCTCGCCGGTGCCGTGCCGATGACGACGCCTGAGATCATGGCCAAGCGTGTGGCATCGTCGACCTGCGGCTTCACCGTCACCTACGGCAACGGCAGCCAAGAACGCTGCATGATGTTCGACGATGGCACAGGCTGGGTGAACGGCCGGTGGTTCTGCCTGCCGCATGCCAAGCCTGGTGCACCGTTCGCCCAGCCGACGACGCAGGTCCCCGATGCCGACCGCATCACGCCGATGCCCGTTCCGCCTGGCACGCGCGCCGGTCACGATCTGGGCATCACGCTCTCAATCGACGCCGGCGGCATCCCGATCACCAGCCTGCGCAGCGCGCTGCACGTGGTGCGCGACGAAGCCGTGACCGAGTCGCGGCGCAGGGTGTCGCTGGTGGATCAGCGCGAGATCCCCAACCGCGACTTCATCGTGACGTGGTCGCTGAAGGACGATGCCATCCTCGAAGCCACGGCCTCGCACTGGTCCACGCGCGCTGCGCCCACCGGCGTGGGCACGAGCTTCGATCCCATGAGCGTGCCGGCAGCGATCGACGGTGGCTACCTCACGCTGGTGGTCGCGCCGCCCACGGCGGTCAAGCCAGCCGAAGTCCCCGCGCGTGAGCTCGTCTTCGTGCTCGACACGAGTGGCAGCATGCGTGGCTTCCCGATGGACAAGGCCAAGCAGGTCATGTCGAAGGCGATCGGTGCCATGCGACCAGCCGACACGTTCAACGTCATCACCTTCGCAGGTTCGACGCGGGTGCTCTGGCCGCAGCCCGTGCCCGCGACACCAGCCAACATCCAGGCGGCGCAGTCGTTCGTCGATGGCCAGCAGGGTGGCGGCGGCACCGAGATGATGGAGGCGATCAACGCGGCGCTCGTGCAGCGCGCGGGCGGCGGACTCACGCCGACGGAACTCATCGACCTGCCAGCCGATGGCCGCCAGGTGAACGTGC
>JASGCG010000355.1 GCA_030054235.1 Bacteroidia bacterium | reverse complement strand
CGTTCGGATTCGCCGCGGGCGACCGCATTGGCCACAAGCCACGCGATGTCCGGGTAGTCGCACGATGCGCCGCTGCACTCGCCGAGCACCACGGGATCGTGGCCTGCGCCACGCAGCTGCGCGACGAAGGACTGGACGAGCGAGACGCCGCGATGATCCGAGCCGAGCGAGATCCTCATGACGGGAGCATGGCAGAGATCCGGCTGGGGATCAACTCGGCGAAATCGCGGGCCAGGTCGTCGTAGGCCTCTTGGCCCATGCCGATCGGGTCGGCCACGTCGCCGGCGGGATCAAGCAGTTGGATCCGATCCTTGAGCGCAGGCCGATCCGCCACCAGACGACGCGCCGACTCGACGTGGCTGCGGGTCATGCAGAGGATCAGATCGGCCTTCTCGATCATCTCGCGGCTCAGGGGCTTGCTGCGACCGGCATGGTCGATGCCCATGCTGCGGAGGGCGCGCACGGCCTCGGGCGTCGGCGGTTGGCCGTCCCAAGCACCCACTCCGGCGCTGCCCACGAACAGCGCCGAACCGCTGGGAAGGCGGCCCTGTCCGGCGGCATGCCGCGCGATGGCCTCGGCCATCGGCGATCGGCAGGTGTTGCCGGTGCACACGAACAGGATCGTCTTCACGCGAATGAATGTAGTCCCGCGTCGACGATGTTGCACCCGCCCTCTAGACTGCACGCGCCCAGAAGGGAACCACCGCGTGGACTTCGTCGACTTCGACTTGGCGTGGAAACAGCTCGCACCCCGTGGCGTCATTGAGGCCGGGGATGGCCCGGCAGCATTTCGCGTGGCGCTTGAAGAGGGCGCCCCGGTCATCGACATCGCCGCCAAGGATCACCCGCGCGCAGACAGCCTGCCCGCCGACATCAGGCGCATGTCGCGCGCGCGCATGGCCGAGTTCGTGGAAGCGATCGCGCACAAGCTCCACCTTCAGGAGGTGCTCGTCTTCCCCGTGGGCAAGTGGAAACAGGTGTTCGATGCCGTCAGCGAGCCGATGGCCAAGCATGAGCAGTGGGCGGCGATCGATGGCAGCGCGAGCGTCGAACTGAACCGCCGCGATCCGATCGTGTTCGAGCAGGGCGACCACCATGTGTTGCGCGCACTCGTGCAGTGCGTGCTGGAGGCAGGATCGGAGCAGGCCCACGGCATCGGCATCGCGACGACGGGAACGTCACTCGTGATGGAAGTGCTCCCGCCCGGCGAGCTCACGATCTATTGCGGCACGCCCGCGCTGGCGCAGCAGGTGCTCGAACTCATGAGCCACCTCAAGCCCGACGCCTGACGAGGGCGGCACCCCGCAGGTCCGCGCCCTGAAGCTCAGGCCCGTGCGCGCGTGTCGCGCACGCCGTGCGATCACGCCTGGCCGCGGACCCAATCGACCAGCAGGCGCACGCCCCAGCCCGTGGGGCCGGCCGCGCAGAGATCCGTCGCCGAGTCGCTGTTGGCCACGCCGGCGATGTCCAGGTGCGCCCACGGCAGGGCTTCATCGACGAAGAACGAGAGGAACGCGGCGCCTTGAATCGGATGTGCCATCCGCGAGGGATTGCTGTTGATGAGGTCGGCGTGCTGGCCGCGCATGTAATCGCGGTGCTCGGGCCAGAGCGGCAGGGCCCACACCTTTTCGCCCGTCGCGGCCGCACTCTGCTCGAGGCCCGCGCGCAGCGATGGATCGTTGCAGAAGAGGCCCGCGCTGAAGTGCCCGAGAGCCGTGACCACGCCGCCCGTGAGGGTGGCGAGATCGATGAGATGGGTCGGCTTGAGCGTGCGGCACGCCCAGCTCATGGCATCGGCCAGCACCAGGCGCCCCTCGGCATCGGTGTTGGTGACTTCGACCGTCACGCCGTTGTGCATCGTGATGATGTCGTCGGGGCGGTAGGACTCGCCGTTGACCATGTTCTCGGCGGCGCCGAGCACCGCGGTCACGCGCACGGGCAGGTCGAGCGCTGCGATGGCCTGCATCGCACCGAGCACGGCGGCGCCGCCCATCTTGTCGTACTTCATCCCCTTCATGCCGTTGTTGACCTTGAGGCTGTAGCCGCCGGTGTCGTAGGTCAGCGTCTTGCCGATGAGCACGAGGTGCTTGCCGCGCGCGCGGCCCGAGAGCCGGCGCGGTGCATGCTCGAGCACGGTGATGCAGGGCTTGGCGGCCGAGCCCTTGCCCACGTTGACGAGCCCGCCCATGCCGAGCTTCTGCGCCTGGCGGAAGTCGATCACGCGGTGCTTGAGGCCCGCCTTGCGGGCGAGTGCGCGGGCCTGCGCATCGACCCATTGGGGATTGCAGATGTTGGGAGGCGTCGCCCCGAACCGCCGAGCGGCGTTGACCGCATCGGCCACGACCAGGCCGCGCTCGATCGCTTCGCGGGTCTTGGCGGCGTCAGTCCAGATCGCGAGTGCGCCGCGACGAGGCTCCTTGCGCGTGGCCACGCCATCGAGCTCATCGAAGCGCCACTGCGCGATCGCGATGCCCTCGGCGAGCGAGGCGGCGGGCGCCTGCAGCTGCA
>JASGCG010000354.1 GCA_030054235.1 Bacteroidia bacterium | reverse complement strand
TGGGCATCGATCGTTTCGGCTCGGTGGACATCGTTCTTGCCAACGCCGGCTACGGGGTTCGGCGTGGACTGCTCGACATGGAGGAGGCTGAACTTCGGGCCATGTTCGAGGTGAACTTCTTTGCTGCGCTCACGCTGTGTTCGGTGGCAGCGAGGTCGTGGCGGGCTGCCGACCGCCCCGGCCACCTCATCATGTGCTCCAGCTGCATTGGGAAGTTCCCGCTGGCGTACCACGGTGCGTACTGCGCCACGAAGGCCTCGCAGGCCATGGCGTGTGCGGCCCTCCGGGCTGAACTGCTCCCGCACCGCATCGCCGTCAGCAGTGTGCATCCGATCACGACGAGAACCGAGTTCTTCGAGGCTGCCGCGCGGGCTGCCGGTCGCATCGAAGCGTCGCCTGCGATCCCCGACCATGCTCCGTCGTTCCTGGTCCAGTCCCCGGAACGGGTCGCCGCCGCCATCGTCCGATGCATGGAACGGCCCGTGCCGGAGGTCTGGACGAGTTCCTTGGTCCGCTTCAGTGCGGGCCTGTTCACGGCGTGGCCGTGGCTCCTGCACCAAGTGCTCGATCGACAGGCCGGAACGGAACGAGATCAGGATGAGCGACGCCTGCGTGCCGACTCAGCTGAGCCGTGAACCGCTACGCGCACCGTGGCCGCTCTGGGCCAGTATCGAGGTTGAACTGGCGGCGTGCGCATTTGGCTGCGTACATGGCGGCGTCGGCATCGTGCAGCGCGGCATCGATGTCGCGTGACCCATCGAGCGATGACCAGCCCACGCTGGCCTGGATGCCGGCGATGGCCAGTGATTCCTGCACGCGCGCTGCGGTCCAACGGGTGGCAGGGGCATCGGATTCCATCAGCAGCACCGCAAACTCGTCGCCCCCCAAGCGAGCGATGACATCGGAGTCGCGGAACGACGAGCGGATGACCTGCGCGGCATGGCGCAGCAGCGCGTCGCCAGCGCGGTGGCCGTAGGCATCATTCGTCCGCTTGAGTTCATCGAGGTCGATCATGATGAGACCTGCCGACGAGCCGTAGCGCTGGATGCGCCCGGCTTCGGCGTAGGCGATCGATGTCCAGCCCCGTCGGTTGTAGAGGCGCGTAAGGTCGTCGACGGTGCTTTCGCTCTCGGCGCGTTCGGCGCGTCGACGCAGCGCATCCGCATCGTGCGCCGCCTGCAGGGCGAATCCGATCACGGCAGCGGCGTGCGTGATGAGCGGCAGGTGGGGGGCGAGGTCGTCGACGGTTGTGTTCCTGCCGAGCCCGCCGAGTGTCCCGAAGCACTCGCAGGGGCCGTCATCCGGGGCCCAGAGCAGCGGACTGCCTGCGTACAGGGTTGCGCCGCACTCTCGCAGGAGATCATCGCTGCAGCTGGCGGAAGTCGGCCCACGCAGTGTGGCAGAAGTCGCTCCATGCAGCGATCTGATCACGGTGCGACCGGTCTTGACCACGGTTCCGCACGGTGTCGACGCTGTGGCGTAGGCCTGTCCGGGTGCCAAGGCGAGGTCGGATCCGGGCGAGACGTGGAGCACGATGTGCTCCTCGCTCCGCGAGCGCGCCACGAACCAGGTGCCGAGCGGGGTCGATCTCGCCAGAAGTGCCAAGGTTTGACTGATCATGGTCCCGGGCTGCACTGCCGATCGGTCGGCACCGTCCGTCGAGCACTGAACATCCATGGGCAGACCATCCGATTCGAGCTGGGGTCGCGCAAGTCGGTCGAGACATGGAACCGCGAGCCGTGGGCGGGCAGCGCCCGATGGGGCGGCGGTGATGCGCGTCGGCCGCGCCAAGGTGGCGTGTGCGATGGCACGCCCGCGTCCTTCAGGACCTGCTTGGCGTCGCTGGTTTCGGGACTAGGATGGATCGCATGGCGGTTCTCCCACGGTTGCTCCTGGGTTCCTTGATGCTCGCCGTGGTGGGGGCATGGTTGGTGTCGCATGGCGGCTCGGGCGAGGGTCGCGTGCGGCCGCAAGCGCGCCCTGCGTCGCTCGCCGATGAGATTCGCTACGGGCGAGACATTCGCCCGATCCTGAGTGACCGTTGTTTCCAGTGCCACGGCCCGGACCGCGCGAAGCAACAGGCTGGTTTGCGCCTCGACTCGTTCGAAGCCGCCACGGCGGCGCGCCCCGATGGTGCGGCGATCGTTCCGGGGGCGCCCGAGCGCAGCGTGCTCTTGGCGCGGATCCATGAGACCGATCCTGATGTCGTGATGCCACCGCCTGACAGCGGCAAGCGCGTGCTGAGCGACGATGAACGCGCCCTGCTTGCGCGCTGGATCGAGGCGGGCGCACCATACGAAGCGCACTGGTCGTTCCTTCCGCCCGAGGGAAGCAGCGATGACGATGTGCAGCCGAGCGCGTGGGGTCGCACGCCGATCGATCGATTCATCGTGGAGCGCTGGAAGGGTGCTGGCATCGAGCCTGGTCCCGAAGCCGACCGCGCGACGCTGGCGCGTCGCGTGTTCCTTGATCTGACGGGACTACCACCGACTGACCGCGAGCTCGATGCGTACCTGGCCGATGAACG
>JASGCG010000353.1 GCA_030054235.1 Bacteroidia bacterium | reverse complement strand
TCACGCGCTCGGCAACCGCCATCACGAGCACGAACAGGCACCCGCCGTGCGTGGGCAGTTCCTCGCTCGCCGGATTGGCCAGGAAGCGTGCGACGAAGCTGCGGTCGCCGATCGAATCGAGGAACGCCATGAACTCGGTGGCCACATGGCCGACGGTTCCCTCGAGCATGGCCTGCGTGAGTTCACGCTCGACAAGCAGGCCTTGCGACGGCGGGAACACGCCCCACTCGCGCTGGCCCTGCTCGATGAGCCGGCTCGCGAACTCCCACGATCGCGGCGTGGGAAAGGGCTGGTCGCGCAGCTGTTCAGGCATGTCCAGCAGCATGCCCGGGCGATACGACACGAAGTCGGTGATCGAGGGATGCACGCGCGGGCGGCCATCGACGCACTCGGTGGCCCAGGCCAGCCAGCCAGCCAGGTCATGGCGCAGCTCGATCGTGAGGAAGCGGTTGCGCAGCGCGCTCGGCAGCGAGTACGCGACCGAGCGGTCCGTGGTGCGGTTGCCTGCGGCGCAGACGACCCAGCCCTCGGGCAGTTCGTACTCGCCGATGCGGCGATCGAGCACGAGCTGATAGCACGCGGCCTGCACGTTGGGCGTGGCGGCGTTGATCTCGTCGAGGAAGAGGATCCCGCGCGTGGTCGAACCCATGGGCGGCAGGAACTGCGGCGGAAGCCAGAGCGTGGTCCCGCGCTCGCGGTCAGGGAACGGCAGCCCGCGCAGGTCGACGGCATCGAGCAGCGAGACGCGCACATCGCGCAGTTCCATGCCCAGAGAGCTGGCCACGCTTCGGACCATGGTGGACTTGCCGATGCCGGGTGGGCCGCTGATGAAGGTGGCCAGGCGCGCGGCGATCGCGTTGGCAAGCAGGCGAGCGGCGTGATCGAAGGTGAGTGCGTTGGGCATGGTCGTTGCGATGGGGTGAGATGAGTCGACGTTCGGATGCTTCGGTTCAGGCAGCGAACTGCCGGGGCGGGAGGAAGTACTCGTTGAGTTCGGCGGGCTCACGCGTGCCCAGGCACTGCGAGATCAGCTGCGGCCGTGCGAAGCTGCTCTGGTCGGCCCAGACGCCGCTCCACTGCACGAGGTTTCGCCGCAGGGACGAAGGGATCGAGCGCACCTGATCCACCGACGAACAGACCATGAGCGGCGACCGCACCATGACGTACCAGCTGGAGGCCAGTTCGATCGGCCCGCTCTGCAGCCGCGACAGCACATCACGGATCCACAGGGCGCGCAGCATGATGTAGGGGCGCTCACGGCGCTCGAGGACCCATGGTCGACCGCCTGTCGATTGCACGAGCAGGCACGCACCCTGGTCAAAGACCGTGGCGGCGCTCCAGGTTTCGGATTCATCGACGCGGGCGTGCAGATCGTCCGGCGCCGACTGCACCAAGGGATCCCGTGGATCCACGATGGGAAGCAGGTCGCCAAGATGGGCGTGCGGCGACCAGCTGTCAAAGGTCGACCTGGGATCGATCGGCCCCTTGACACGGATCACGAGACCGTGGCGCTCATGCAGCAGCAGGCTGGCGCGCGGACGATGTGTGCGGACGATCGATGTAGCCAGCCGCCTGATCGACGCCAGATCGAGCACATGCTGCGGTCCTGGGCCGCCACGCTCGGTACTCCAAGGCTTGATTCGATCGCGCGGATCCAGCGCGCGATAGGCATCCGATGGGGAGCTCCGTTCCCCGACCATGATCCACTGGATCGCGGTCCCGGGCTGATCGCCGTTGTGCGATGACCTTTTCTGATGACGCTCGACGATCGTGGCCACGAGTGCTGCCACCTCGCGCTCGCGGTCGGTGGGCTGGTAGCTCGCCGGTGCCAGCAGCACGGGTGGCTGCAGCGGGCGCAGTGCCTCCTGATGCAGCATCTCGCGAAGCAGATGCATCTGCGACATCTCGTTCGAGGGATCCAGCCCCGGGGGCGGCAACGTCGGCGCCGCAGCCACCGCGCGGAGGTAGGTCATGCACTCCTCGGCCAGGTCATCGGGGCCATCGAGTGCGGCAGCGATCATTTGCGACAGGATGGCGTTCATGGCGTCTTCCTCTGCCGGCGTGCGGCGATCGAGGCGAGGTAGGCCGACCACCCCTGCACTTGAGCCGGCGTCATGGGCGAACCGTTCTGGTGTGGGGTCTTGCCCAGCGACATCGCATGGCGCACCGCGCGCAGCCAGCGGCGAAGGCGCTTGGGCACGCTGACATGGTCATTGGTGACCAGGCCGGTGACGAGCTGCTGTGAGCCCGACCCGTACACGCAGGTCTTGTGCTCGGCGAGGCTGAAGCCGTCGGCCGCCAGCAGTGCGCGGATCGCAGGAATGGCGCGCATGGGATCGATCGTCGACCAGCTTGGCGCGCTGATCGTGAGGTCGTCGGCGTAGCGCGAGTAGCGCAGGCCGAGCTCGGCACAGATCGCAGCGATCTTGGCATCGACCTCCCGCAGCACATGGTTGGCGATGGCTGGGCTCGTGGGTGCACCGGCTGGCAGGCGATCGCGGGCGATGCACGCCTGCGCCACAAGCATGACCG
>JASGCG010000352.1 GCA_030054235.1 Bacteroidia bacterium | reverse complement strand
ATCGGCGCTACGCGCATCGACACGATCGTATCCCGCCTGGTTGCGGGAACCGCGCCCTGCACCGATGATCCCGTGCATGAAGGCTCCCGAAGGCTTCGACCTGTCGCTGCGCGTGATGACCATGCCGCGCGACACCAACCACAGTGGCACCGTCTTCGGCGGCGTCGTGCTGAGCTACATCGACCAGGCGGCGTACATGCACGCGCGGCGGCTTGGCCTGCACCGCTGGGTGACGAAGGCCATGGAGAAGATCGAGTTCATCGCGCCGGTGGGTGTTGGCGAGTCGGTCACGCTCTGGACCCGCACCGAGCGCGAGGGCCGCACGAGCGCCACCATCCGTGTCCTCGTCCACGCCGAGCGCTTCAAGACCGGCGAGCAGATCCATGTAACCGAGGCGCTGGTGACCATGGTGGCCATCAGCCCCGATCGCAAGCCGATCGACTTCCGCAGCCCGGCCACGCTGCACGTGGAGGATGAGTGACCAGCCGCACCAGGGTGAGCAGTCGCCCCGTCGAGACCGGTCACCGCATTGTGCTTGGCTGCCTCATCAGCGGCGGCGGCCGCACGGTGCTCAACCTGCAGCAGGAGATCGAGGCCGGGCGGCTCGATGCGCGCATCGGCGTGGTGGTGGTGACGAAGCCGGGCATCGCCGGGATCGAGCGCTGCCGTGCGGCGGGCCTGAACGTCGTGGTGTGCGATCGCTCGCGGACCGAGAGCCTGGATGACCAGGTCGATGCCGCGCTGCAGGCTGCTGGCGTCGAGCTTGTCTGCCTGTGCGGCTACCTGCGCAAGTTCCGCGTGGGCCCGTGGGCAGGCCGTGCGCTCAACATCCATCCTGCGCTGCTGCCGCGCCACGGTGGGCACGGCATGTACGGGCATCACGTGCACACGGCTGTGCTCGCCGCAGGCGATGCGGAGAGCGGCTGCACGGTGCACTTGGTCGACGATGAGTACGACCACGGCCGCACGATCGTGCAGCGCCGCTGCCCGGTGCTGCCGGGCGACACGCCGGATGCGCTCGCCGCGCGCGTGTTCGAGCAGGAGTGCCTTGCCTATCCCGAGGCCATCAGGGCGATGGATGCGGGCGTTGTGCGCAGGTCAGAAGCCCGCGGCTGAGCCTGATCACCACCTCACACCGTCGCACGCTTGCGTGCGGCGGGCTTCGGCTTCTTCGCGCGCGTGGGCTTGGCTGGCGCCGCTTCCTTGGGCGTGCTCGCGCCCAGCATGCGGGCCAAGTACTCGCCGGTGAAGCTGCCGGGCGTGGCGGCCACGGCCTCGGGCGTGCCGTGCGCCACCAGCGTGCCGCCGCCGTCGCCGCCTTCCGGGCCAAGGTCCACGATCCAGTCGGCGCACTTGATCACGTCGAGGTTGTGCTCGATGACCACCAGCGTGTGGCCGTTGCTCGCCAGGCGCTGCAGCACGCCGAGCAGGCGTTGCACGTCGGCGTAGTGCAGCCCCGTCGTCGGCTCGTCGAGCACGTAGAGCGTGTGGCCGGCGCTCGTCATGCCCAGCTCGCTCGCCAGCTTCACGCGCTGCGCCTCGCCGCCGGACATCGTGGTGCTGGCCTGACCGAGCTGCATGTAGCCCAGACCCACGTCGCGGATGCACTGCAGCATGCGCGCGATCTTGGGATGCGCGTCGAAGAACGCGGTCGCATCATCGACGGTCATGTCGAGCACGTCCGCGATCGACTTGCCCTTGCAGAGCACCTCAAGCGTCTCGCGGCCGTAGCGGCGGCCCTTGCAGGCCTCGCAGGTCACGAAGACGTCAGGCAGGAAGTGCATCTCGATGCGCCGCACGCCCTGGCCGGCGCAGACCTCGCAGCGGCCGCCCTTGACGTTGAAGCTGAAGCGCCCCGGCTCGTAGCCGCGGATCTTCGCCTCGGGCATGCGCGCATAGACCGAACGGATCTCGTCGAAGATGCCGGTGTAGGTCGCGGGGTTCGAGCGCGGCGTCCGGCCGATCGGTGACTGGTCGACCTCGACCACGCGCATGACCTTGCTCAGGCCGGTGACCGAGTCGTGCGCGCCGGGCAGGTCGCGCGTGCCGGTCACGTGGCGCTTGGCGGCCTTGAGCAGGATCTCGTTCACGAGCGTGCTCTTGCCGCTGCCTGAGACCCCGGTCACGCACACGATGCCCCCGAGCGGGAACGCGACGTCGATCCCCTTGAGGTTGTTCTCGCGTGCGCCCTTCACGACGATCGACTGCTTGGCCGACAGCGGCCGGCGCTCGGCAGGGATCTCGATGCGCACGCGGCCGCTGAGGTAGTCGCCGGTCAGGCTGCCGGGGGTATCGCAGATCTCGCCGACGGATCCCTGCGCCACCACCATGCCGCCGTGTCGACCGGGCCCCGGACCGATGTCGAGGACGTGGTCGGCGGCGCGGATCATGTCCTCGTCGTGCTCGACGACGAGCACCGAGTTCCCGATGTCGCTCAGGCGGCGCAGCGTGGCGACGAGCCGGTCGTTGTCGCGCTGGTGCAGGCCGATCGTGGGCTCGTCGAGCACATAG
This sequence comes from Bacteroidia bacterium, assembly GCA_030054235.1. Lineage (GTDB taxonomy): Bacteria > Planctomycetota > Phycisphaerae > Phycisphaerales > SM1A02 > SYIB01. The sequence continues at coordinate 22 of JASGCG010000352.1, read as the reverse complement.
GCCACGCCAACGAGGCCGCTGC
>JASGCG010000351.1 GCA_030054235.1 Bacteroidia bacterium | reverse complement strand
CGGCGCAGTTCGATGCCCTGCACGCCAAGGTCATGGCCTACATGTCGGCGAAGAAGGACCTGTACCGCTTCGACGGGTACGCCGGCGCCGATCCGTCGTATCGCCTGAAGGTCAGCGTCTTCACGGAGGAAGCCTGGCACAGCCTCTTCGCGAAGACGCTCTTCATCAACGCCCCCGAGGCGGAGCTCACCGGGTTCGCGCAGGACTGGACGATCATCAACGCATGCAACCTGCGCATCGATGATCCCGCCGCGTACGGCCTGAAGACGCACCTGGGCATCGTGCAGAGCCTCGAGCGGCGCACCGTGCTGATCGTGGGCACGCGCTACGCGGGCGAGATCAAGAAGTCGATCTTCTATGCGTTGAACTACGACCTGCCGGACATGGGCGTGTTACCCATGCACTGCTCCTGCAACGTCGCGCGCAACGACCCGGCGAACGTGGCGCTCTTCTTCGGGCTCTCGGGCACGGGCAAGACCACGCTCTCGGCCGATCCGCATCGCGACCTCGTGGGCGACGACGAGCACGGCTGGAGCGACACGGGCGTCTTCAACATCGAGGGCGGCTGCTACGCCAAGTGCATCAAGCTCTCGAAGGAGGGCGAGCCCGAGATCTGGAACGCGATCCGCTTCGGCAGCGTGCTCGAGAACGTGGTGCTCGATCCTGCCACCCGCGTGCCTGACTACGACGATGCGTCGCTCACCGAGAACACGCGCGTCACCTATCCACTCTCGTACATCGCCAACGCCAAGCTCCCGAGCGTGGCCGGGCACCCGAAGAACGTGGTCTTCCTGACCGCCGACGCGTTCGGCGTGCTGCCGCCGGTCGCGAAGCTCACGCCCGAGCAGGCGCAGTACTACTTCCTCAACGGATACACCTCGAAGCTCGCCGGCACCGAAGCCGGCGTCACCGAGCCGCAGCCGAACTTCAGCGCGTGCTTCGGCGGCCCGTTCATGCCGCGCCCACCCATGGTCTACGCGCGGCTCCTGAGCGACCGCATCCGCAAGCACGGCTCGCACGTGTGGCTGCTCAATACCGGCTGGACCGGTGGCCCCTACGGCGTCGGCAGCCGCTTCAAGCTCTCGTACACGCGTGCGATGGTGACGGCGATCCTCGATGGTTCGCTCGCCAAGGTTGCGTGCGTGAAGCACCCGGTCTTCGGGCTCGAGATGCCCACCGCGGTGCCCGGCGTGCCGGCCGAGGTCCTCGATCCGCGCAACACGTGGAAGGACAAGGCCGCCTACGACGCGAAGGCCAAGGAGCTCGCGCAGAAGTTCCGCGCGAACGACCAGAAGTTCGACATCGCTCCCGAGGTCCGCGCAGCCGGTCCGGTGGCCTGACGCATGGCCGTCGCGACCGTCACCTTCGATGACGTGAAGGCCGCGGCGGTGCGCATCGCCGGCGGCGTCGAGCGCACGCCGTGCCGCCGCAGTTCCACGCTGAGCGATCACTTTGGTGCCGAGATCTTCTGCAAGCTCGACTATCGGCAGGCCACGGGCTCGTTCAAGGAGCGCGGGGCCCGCAACACGCTGCTGCAGCTCGATGCCAGCCAGCGTGCGCGCGGGGTGATCGCGGCGAGTGCAGGCAACCATGCCCTGGCGCTGGCGTACCACGGGCGCGACCTGGGCATCCCCGTCACGGTCTGCATGCCGCGGTTCGCTCCGCTCATCAAGCAAGTGCGGTGCAAGGAACTCGGGGCGCGGGTCGTCGTCTACGGCGACAACATCGCCGAGGCACGTGTGCGCGCCGACCAGCTCGTGGGCATGGAGGGACTGGCGTACATCAACGGCTTCAACGATGCTTCGATCATCGCCGGTGCAGGCACCATGGGGCTCGAGGTCTTCGAGCAGGTCGAGCGGCTTGATGCCGTGATCGTGCCGATCGGTGGCGGTGGCCTGCTGGCAGGCGTCGGCCTGGTGGCGCGTGCCGTGTCGCCCGACACCAAGATCATCGGCGTCGAGCCCTTCCGCGCGGCGAGCTTCCGTGCCGCGATGGATGCGGGTCATCCGGTGCGCGTGTCGATGGAGCCCACGCTGGCCGATGGCTTGGCGGTGCCCGAAGTCGGCGACTTGGCATTCTCGATCGCGCGTGACCACGTGGACGAGGTGATCGAGGTCGGCGAGGAAGCGATCTCGCTGGCGATCCTGCGTCTGCTCGAATGGGAGAAGGGCGTGGTCGAGGGCGCCGGTGCGGCGAGCCTTGCTGCGTTCATCGCCGGCCGCGTGCCGCAGCTCAAGGGCAAGCGCGTGGCGCTGATGCTGTGCGGCGGAAACATCGATCCCACCACGCTGGCACGCGTGATCGAGCACGGGCTGGCCGTCGATGGCCGCATCGTGCAGTTCACGGCGATCATCAAGGATCGCCCGGGCGGGCTGGCTGAGCTCGCCACCACGCTCGCGACGGCGGGTGCGAGCGTGAAGCAGGTCAGCCACGAACGCGCGTTCGGTGGCCCCGACATCAGCAAGGTGCAGGTGCTCTGCCAGGTCGAGGTCCGAGGCCCCGAGCATGCCGAGCAGGTCTACGCGGCCCTGCGCGATTGCGGCAT
>JASGCG010000350.1 GCA_030054235.1 Bacteroidia bacterium | reverse complement strand
GCCCCGGTGCTCCAGGACTCGTTCATGCCGGCGGAGCCACCAGTGCGCCCCCCGCGAGCACGGCGGCGACCAGGCACGCGATGCCGATCAGCGCCTGGACGAGCGTCGGGCCGAGGGCGCTGCCGAGTCCGGTGCGCCGAGCGGCTCGTGCCATGCGCCATGGCAGCCAGGCCACGCTCATCAGGCCGACCCAGAGCAATCCCCAAAGGCGCAGCGAATCCAGCGTGATGAGCGTGCCGGCCGCGAAGAGTCCCACCAGAGGAAGGACCCACCATGCCAGCATGCGACGTGCTTCGCGGGCGGTCATCCACGCCGCGCGGTCGGGAGTGCATCCGGCCATCCGTCCGAGCACGCCGCGGAACGCGATCAGGCTTCCCAAGATGGCCGCACCCAAGGCCGCGGCGCGCAGGGCGGTCCAGGTCGCAGCCGAATAGGGGCCGATGCAGAGCGCACGATCGGAGAGGACCCAGACGGCGTGCGCGGCCTTCGTGCCGTGCGGCTTGAAGGTTGACAGGGTCAGCGACGGTGCGCCGTCGAAGGGCGGTGAGATGGCATCGTGCCAGCTGATGAATCCACCGAACCACGAGAAGCCCATGATCACCGCGGCCGATCCGATCGAGGCGAGCAGCCACGGCGACGACGAGCGCGGCTCGAGTGCGGATTCGGCTGGAGCTGGTTCCGTCATGGGTGTATCGCGGTCAGGGCGGTGTACCGTAGCACCATGGACCACGAGCAGCCCGGTGACCACGCGCCAGTTCCTTCGGGATCCTGGCCTGAGCTCGAGCCGACGCCGCTGCAGCTCGTGGCGTTCTGGCCGCATGCCGATCCGCCGACGGCCGCCGAAGTCCTGGCCGCGATCACCGCGTGGATGGAGGCGTCGGAACCGGTCGGCTCCGAGATGGATCTCGGCGAGGGCGAGGTCATGTGGGCCCTCGAGTGCGCGATCGATGGCGTGCAGAACCCGGTTGCCCTGTGGTGCGAGAAGGCACTGGACGTCGACGACGCGTGGCGCGCGATGCTGGGCGATGCAGCGTCGTGCCCATGGGTCATCCGGCTGCAGGTCCAGCTCGATGGCGACGAGGGGCCCAACGAGTACTTCCAGCTCCTGAATCTCCTCGCCGGGTCGATCGCCGACGCCGCGGGCGTGCTCGACGTGACGACGGGGCAGTTCGTGCCGCGTGCCGAGCTGGATCAGGAAGTGCTGGCCGCCGATGCCGTGCCGATCGATCGATTGATGTGGCGCATCGTGCGCCTGCCCGGCGTGAGCGACAAGGCCGATGTCCCGTCCTCGCACGTTGCCATCTGCACGGTCGGTCTGGGGCGGATCGGTCGGCCCGAGCTCGAGCTCCTCGAGGTTCCAGTCGAGCACGCGCTCGCCGCCGAGATGGTGTTGGACACGCTGGTGCCGCTGCTGCTCGAGGATGAGCTGCCGCTGCCGGGCCAGCCCATCGAGATCGGCGACGGGATGGTGGTCGCGCTCGTGCCGCTGGCTGACGCCGACCGGTTCGTCGAGGAGTCGCACGCCGGCAGCCGCGCGTGGCGCGAACGCATCGCCGCGATCGGGATCGACCACGTGAAGTCGCCTCGCGTGGCGGTGTGCGCAGCGGGCGAGCGCGGCGCCTTCCGCAAGGCGTGGACCTGGCCGCAGGATGCGGCGCAGCGCATCGAGGAAGGCAACGCCGTGCTCTACCTGGCGCAGCGCGAGGTCGACGCGAACGCGCGCCAGGCTCAGCGGACCTTCCCGCTCTTCGCGACGGCGTTCGCTTCGCTGGCCCGCGCCGACGCACCGGCGTGGCGCGCGCTGGCCCAGGAGCACTTCATGGTGCAGGCACCCGTCGGCGGCACCGACGGCGACGACCGCATCGAGCAGGCGTGGTTTCGCGTCGATCATCTCGATGGCGATGGCGTCGATGGACTGCTCGTGGATCGTCCGCGAACGCGCCCCGAGCTCGATCCGGGATCGCACCATCGCATCGACCGCAAGACGGTCAGCGGTTGGAGCGTCGATCTGCCGGGCGGTTCGTTCCGTCCAAGCGATTGCCAGACGCTGCTCGAAGCCATCGATCGCCTGCGCGACGAGTTGCCCAAGACCGCGCCGGAGCCCGGGGCATGATGATCGTGGCCTGCGCCCGTGAACGCCTGCCATGAGGCGTCGCCTGTCCTACCGACCGGCGCTCGGTGGACTCGTCTTCGTGATCGGGGTGCTCGTGCTGGTCATGGCCGTCGTGTGGCGGCCGTCCAATCTCCTGATCTGGGCGGTTGGCACGGCCGTCGGCATGATCGTCGTCAGCGGCCTCGCCAGCGGTGCCATGATGATGGCGCTCCGGGTCCGTCGGCTCGTGCCGCGCGATGCGCGGGTGGGCCAGCCGCTGGTCCTGCAGTACGAGGTGCGCAATGCGTCGTGGATCTGGCCCGCCTTCGCGGTGTCGATCCGCGAGTCCGCGCTCGGTCCATCGCAGGGATGGCTCGTCTCGGTCGGTCCTGGCGAACGATGCATGGTCGAGCTGGCATGGTGGCCCCAGCGGCGCGGCGAGGTGCAGCTCTCTGA
>JASGCG010000349.1 GCA_030054235.1 Bacteroidia bacterium | reverse complement strand
AGCGGCATCGAGCACGCCCTCGCTGGCGAGGCGATCCGCGTAGCGCTTGACGACCGAGCCTGCGGCCTTCGAAGCGCAGACGAAGGCGTACTGGGCCACGCTCGACCGCGCGCAGGAAGAGGCCAAGGCCTCGATCATCGATCCGATCCGCCCCGGGTTCGAAGGTGCATGGAAGGGCATCGCGCCCCGGCTCTCGACCGATGACGTGCCGACCGGCGTGCCCGAAAAGGCGCTGAAGGCCGTCGCGAAGGCGCTCGCCGCCAAGCCTGACGGGATCGCCGCCCACAAGACGATCGAGAAGATCGTCGGCGCTCGCGGCACGTTCGCGAAGGACGAGCGCGTCGACTGGGCGCAGGCGGAACTCCTGGCCTACGGCTCGCTGCTGGCCGACGGCGCGCGCATCCGCCTCACGGGCCAGGATGTGGAACGCGGCACGTTCAGCCATCGCCACGCGGTCGTGACCTGCCAGAAGACCGGCGCGACCTGGAATGCGCTCGCCGAATACGCCGGCTCGACCGGCGGCATGTTCCACGTCTTCAACAGCCCGCTGACCGAGAGCGCATGCCTGGGCTTCGAATACGGCTACTCGCTGAATGACCCGAACTCGCTCGTCATCTGGGAAGCGCAGTTCGGCGACTTCGCCAACGGCGGGCAGGTCTTCATCGACTGCTACATCACCACGGGACAGACGAAGTGGCGCCGCGCCTCCGCGATGACCCTGCTCCTGCCGCACGGCAACGAAGGCCTTGGGCCGGAGCACTCGAGCGCGCGCATGGAGCGCTTCCTGCAGCTCTCCGACGGCGACAACATCTGCGTGTGCTCGCCATCGACGACGGCGCAGGTCTTCCACCTGCTGCGCCGCCAGCTGAAGGCCACGTGGCGCAAGCCGCTGGTGGTGATGAGCCCCAAGAGCATGCTGCGCCTGCCCGCGGCGCAGAGCCTGGGCGCCGAGTTCGTGGAAGGCTCGTTCCGCACCGTCATCGACGACGAGAAGGCCGACCCCAAGGCCGTGCGCAACGTGTGGCTCTGTCACGGCAAGTTCTTCCACATCCTCGATGCCAAGCGGCAGGAACTCGGCGACACGGCCAACGCGTTCGTGCGCCTGGAGCAGGTTTCCCCCTTCCCCGAGGAAGCGCTCCGTGCGGTGCTCGCGCGGTACCCCGCTGCCACGGTCGGCGTGGCGCAGGAAGAAGCCCGCAACTCAGGCATGTATCGCTACGTGCAGGCGCAGATGATGGACCGGTTCGGGATCAACCCGGCCTGCCGCAGCCGCGTCGAGTGCGGATCGCCCTCGACTGGCAGCGAGAAGATGCACAAGAAGGAAGAGGCCGCGCTCGTGGACTCGGTCTTCGCGTCCTCCGATGCCGACGGCACGCTCTTCGAGTCCGCGCCGACCGCAACCGAGGCCAAGGCCGGCGCCAAGACCGCCAGCACCCGATCCTGATCCGCCCGCTCGTGCAGACCTGCGCGAGCCGTGACACAATCCCCTGCGAGGAACCATGGCACAGATCACCGACGTCAAGATCCCCAGCCCCGGCGAGAGCATCACCGAAGTGCGTCTTGGACAGTGGAAGCGCGGTGATGGCGACTGGGTCGAGAAGGACGAGCTGCTCAACGAGATCGAGAGCGACAAGGCCACGCTCGAACTGCTTGCACCCGCGGCTGGCGTGCTCCGCGTGAAGGCAGAGTCGGGCAGCGACCAGAAGGTCGGCGCCGCAGTCGCCCAGATCGACACGGCCGCTTCGAAGCCCGCTGGTTCCGGCGCGCGCCCGATGGGCACTGCCGCGGCCGAAGCCGCCAAGTCGGCTGCAGCCGAACCGGCGCAGAAGGCCACGCCCACCGCGCGCAAGATGGCGGAGGAACACGGCATCTCGCTCGCTGGCGTGCAGGGCTCTGGCCCCGCGGGTCGCGTGACGCGCGCTGACGTCGAGGGTGCGATGGGCAAGCAGCCATCGGGTGCACCGGCGCCCGCAGCACCCGCGGCCGCAGCGCCCAAGGCCGCCCCGGCTCCAACGGCACCGGTGATCGTGCCTGGCTCGCGCGGCGTGCGCCGCGAGAAGATGCCGAAGATCCGCCAGCGCATCGCGGAGCGCCTGCTCGAGAGCCAGCAGACGACCGCCACGCTGACGACCTTCAACGAAGTCGACATGACCGAGGTCATGGCGCTTCGCGCGAAGCACAAGGAAGCCTTCGAGAAGAAGCACGGCATCGGCCTCGGCCTGATGAGCTTCTTCGTGAAGGCGGCGTGCAGCGCACTGCGCGCCTACCCGCGCGTGAACGCGTTCATCATCGGCGACGAGATCGAGTTCCACGACTACTGCGACGTCGCGGTGGCCGTGGGCACCGACCGCGGCCTGGTGGTGCCGGTGCTGCGCAACGCCGATGCCATGAGCTTTGCGCAGGTCGAGCTGGCGGTCCGCGACTTCGCCACCCGCGCACGTGATGGCAAGCTGACCGTCGATGAGATGACCGGTGGCACGTTCACCGTGAGCAACGGCGGCGTCTACGGATCGCTGATGGCCACGCCGATCCAGAACCCCCCGCAGTCGG
>JASGCG010000348.1 GCA_030054235.1 Bacteroidia bacterium | reverse complement strand
CCCTGGTGCAGCTTGGCCTGCTCGGGAAGCACGACCGCTCCGAACACGAGCCCAAGCCCGGCCAGCAGATACGGCCAGCCGGGATCGATCTCGAAGAGCGGCTGCGTCGACGCCATGCAGCGAGTATCGGACAAACGCATGGAAGTCCCGCACTTTCCCGAACGACAACCGCCCCACACGGCGTGCGGGGCGGTCGACGATGGCTTGATGAACGTCCGATGCCTCCCGGCACCGTCGCGTCCATGGACGTCGGCTCAGCCGAGCTCAGGGGCCAGGTTGCGGACGACTCCAACCAGGTCCTTCACGTGCTGGGCGCTCTCGTTGAAGAGCTTGGTCTCGTCAGCGTTGAGCTGCAGCGGGACGACGCGCTCCATGCCACCCTTGCCAAGCACGCACGGCACGCCGACGAAGTAGCCCTTGCCCTTCTGGCCGGGCGCCACGCCGAACTCGTCCTCGCAGTACGCCGCGCAGGGAATGATGCGCTTCTTGTCCTTCACGATGGCCTCGACCATCTGGATCGTGCCCGAAGCCGGCGCGTAGTAGGCGCTCGTCCCCATGAGCTGCACGATCTCGCCGCCGCCGACCTTCGCGCGCTGCACGCAGGCGTCGATCTTCTCCTTGCTGAGCAGCATCTCGATCGGGATGCCGTGCACGCTGGTGAAGCGCGGCAGCGGCACCATGTCGTCGCCGTGGCCGCCGAGCAGCAGCGCCTGGATGTCCTCGACGCTGCAGCCGAGTTCCATCGCGAGGAATGCGCGGAAGCGCGCCACGTCGAGCGCGCCGGCCTGGCCGAGGATGCGGTTGGTCGGGAAGCCGCTGGCCTTCCACGCGGTGTAGACCATCGCATCAAGCGGGTTGCTCACGATGATCATGACCGAGTTCGGCGCGAACTTGGCCACGTTCTGGGCGACCTCCTTGACGATCTTGACGTTGGTCGCGATCAGGTCATCGCGGCTCATGCCCGGCTTGCGCGGGATGCCCGCGGTCACCACCACCACGTCGCTGTCGGCGATGTCGGCATAGTCCTTGGTTCCGGTGATCGTGCAGTCGAATCGCTCGATCGGTGCACACTCGTAGAGATCGAGGGCCTTGCCCTTGGCGACACCTTCGTTGATGTCGAGGAGGACGACGTTGCCCAGTTCCTTGCTCGCGGCCCAGACGGCGCAGGACGCTCCGACGTTGCCGGCACCGATGACAGAGATCTTCGCTCGACGCATGATGTGTGGTCTCCAGTTGAGGGGGCGGATCATAGCCACGCGCCTGCGCAGCGATCCGACTTGGGCCACGATGCCTTGCTCGCGGCCGCAGGGCCGCGACTCAACCCGCGGCCGAAGGGCCGCGACTCTGAATGCGCCGGAAAGGAATCGAACCTTCGACCTCACCCTTATCAGGGGTGTGCTCTAGCCAACTGAGCTACCGGCGCGGGGGCGGGAAGCATAGCACGGATCCCGCGGAACTACCACCCCGAGAGTCGCCCGGCGATCGGCTGCACCAAGTCGCGCAGCGCCACGATCCCCTGCGGCCGGCCGTCGTTGCCCCGGATAACTGCCAGCGTGGACCGAGCCTTGCGCATCGCCGCGATCGCATCACCGACCGCCGCATCGGGCGCGAGCACAAGCGCCGGCCGCATGAGGCCCGACGTCGGCCGAGCAGGATCGACCAGCACGTCGAGCGCATGCAGCATGCCGAGCACCTGGCCGTCGGCGCTCGTCACGGGGAAGCGACTGAAGGCGTGCTCGCGGAGCGCGCGCTCGCGCAGCCCGCGGTCGGCATCCATGCGGATCGCAACGACCTTCCGCCATGGCACGGCGTGATCGATGATGGGTCGTCCGCGCATCCCGAGCGCGCGATCGACGACCGCGAGCTGTTCCTCGCCCAGCACACCGCTGCCGGCACCCTCACGGATCAGCGTGCCCACGCGATCGCGCTGCGTCGCAGCATCCTGCGGCCGCACACCGAGCATCCACAGCACCAGTTCGCCGGTCCCGCGGACCAGGGGCACGAGCGGCACGATCGTGAACACGACCCGGATGAAGCGCACCCACCACACCGTTGCGTACGTCAGTCGATCCGTATGCGCGCGGTACAGATCCTTGGGCAGCAACTCGCCGATCAGGAAGACGATCGGCGTGAGGACGACCGCGTTGGCGATCGCCATCTGCGTGGGCGTCCACTGCAGCGTCTCCAGGAAGACGGTCGCTCCTGCACTCTGGATGTAATGCGCAAAGTTGTTGCCCACCAGCACGGTTGCAAGCATCCGGTTGGGCCGCAGCAGTTCGTCACGGATCCGCAGTGCCGCACGATCGCCGCGTCCCACGCGTACGGCCAGCCTCACGCGATTGATCGTGTAGAGGCCCGTCTCGATGCCGCTGCACAGCGCCGAGGCTCCAAGCCCCACCAGCAGCAAGGCGATGCCGGCCATCAGCTCAGGCGCCATGGCGAGCCCCCTGCTTGCGCACCCCCACGGACCGCACCGCACCATGATCGAATGCGAGCACCTCGAGCTCCAGGCCATCGCTCTGGAGCCGCCGGCCAACCTCCGGAACGCCGCCAGCGAG
>JASGCG010000024.1 GCA_030054235.1 Bacteroidia bacterium | reverse complement strand
CTGAAGACGAGCCAGACGAACAACCGTGGCTTCGGATTCAGCCACGACGGTGGCTTCGACACGCTCGTGAGCTTCCTCAACCTGGGCGTCTTCAGCTTCGCCTCGGGCACCACCGGCCAGCAGCAACGCCGTGACCTCGAGGCCTTCATGTTCAGCCTCGCGACAGACACGCACGCGGCGGTCGGCCAGCAGGTCACGCTCGTGTCGCTCGCGACCGCCACCCCGGCACAGCTGGCGATGCTCGACACGCTTCAGTCGCTCGCGGCCAACGGCAGCATCGACCTGATCGCCAAGGGCACCGTCAACGGCCAGGCTCGGGGCTGGCAGTTCCTGAGCGCCGCGGAATGGCAATCGGACCGCGCGGCGGAATCGGTGACCACAGCCCAGCTGCGCGCACTCGCCGCACCCGGCGGCGAGATCACCTTCACCGCCGTGCCTGATGGCACCGGCATCCGTCTTGGCTACGACCGCGACATGGACGGCTTCGCCGATCGTGACGAGCTCGACGCCGGAAGCGATCCTGCCGATCCGGCGAGCGTGCCGCAGTCGTGCGTCGCGGATCTCAGCAACGATGGCCTCGTGAACGGCAACGACCTGGGCATCCTGCTGGGTTCGTGGGGCGCGTGCAGCGGCTGTGCGGCCGATCTCGATGGGGATGGTGCCGTCGGCGGATCGGACCTGGCCGTCATGCTCGGGGCGTGGGGCACCTGCCCGTAGCATCGAGCCTCCACGAGGAGGCACCATGTCCAACGCGCCAAGCACGCCAGCCACCACCGTCCGCGAGAACGGCCTTCGACCCACGAGTGGTTGGGCGATCATGCCCTTCCACTTCATCCTGCTGGGGTTGAACGTTGCCTCCATCGTGTACGGGGCTCGCGGCGATGGTTTCAGTCCCCTGCCGATCCCGATCATCGCAGGGATCCTCGGCATGGTCGTGTGGTTCATCCTGTGGGCCGGCTACTTCTCGGTGCAGCCGGGTGACAGCCGCGCGATCACCTTCTTCGGCGTCTACCGAGGCACCGTGCGCTCGGTCGGGTTCCACTGGGTGAATCCCTTCAGCGGCAAGCGCCGCGTGAGCCTGCGCGTGCGCACGTTCGAGACCGGCAGCAGCAAGGGATCCGACGTCACCGAGCCCTCGACGGGCAAGGTGCTCGTGAAGGCCTCGCGCAGCCGCGGCATGCCGATCAAGGTGAATGACCGCGACGGCAACCCGATCGAGATCGCGGCGGTCGTCGTCTGGCAGGTCATCGATACGGCCCAGGCGATCTTCTCCGTCGACGACTACGAGAACTTCGTCGAGATCCAGTCGGAAAGCGCACTGCGCAACCTCGCGAGCCAGTTCCACTACGACGCCCCCGATGACCATGACACGCCCAGCCTGCGCGGCAACACCGACCTGATCGGTGCGCGCCTGCGTGACGAACTGCACGTGCGGCTCGCCCAGGCCGGCGTCGAAGTGATCGAGGCACGCATCAGCAGCCTCGCCTATGCGCCCGAGATCGCCGCCGCGATGCTGCGCCGGCAGCAGGCCTCGGCCGTGATCGCTGCGCGCCAGAAGATCGTCGAGGGGGCCGTCGGCATGGTCGAGATGGCGCTGACCCAGCTCGAGCAGCGCGGCGTGGCCAAGCTCGATGGCGGGGAGCGCGCCCGCATGGTCGGCAACCTGCTCGTCGTCCTCTGCAGCGAACAGAACGCCCAGCCCGTCGTGCAGACCGGTCACGCCTGATGCGCGACGCCGCCAAGCAAGTTACGTTCTTCATCCGGTACGCCATGCTGCGTGCCCGGCTCGCTGCGCTCCGGGAGGAGCCAGTCGTGGTTGCAAGCACGCATCGCACGGCCTCCACGGCTGTCTACCGCTCGCTACGGGTGGCGATTGGTTCACGCGTGTTCAAGTGCCACCGTCTTCACGAGCCCCTGATGTCGTGGAAACGACCGGACCCCAGTGTGTCGGCGGACGGCATGCTGCGTAATCGAATGACTGGCGACTGGGCAGTTCTGCATGGAATCACTCAGCCCAGACGCCCGGCGCGACTGGTGATGATGGTCAGAGACCCTGTCGCGGTGGCCGCCAGCATGGCAGCGTTCGAACCCGTCCAGAATGGCGCGGCCTGGCCGTTGGTCCAGCCATTCTCGAACGCGATGACGGACTGGTTTGATGCCGATGTCCTCCCAGCGCTCGGGTGGAGCCCATGGAACGAACCATTCGACACAGAACGCAAGGCCATGCTGGTCGATCAATCACCCTGGCGGATCCTTGTGCTCCGAGCTGATCTTGATGATGGGTCGAAGGAACGTGAACTTTCCAGATTCGTCGGTGCCACTGTCCGGATGGTTCGTGTCAACTCGGCAGAACAACGCGGTGCAGGTTCGTCGCACGCCAAGGTTCTGGCGCGACTCAGCCAACTGCCGGACGAGATCGACCGTGTCCACCGATCCAAGTTGTGCGCGCATTTCTTCTCCCCAGCCGAACTCGCTGCCCAACGGGCTCGCTGGCTCAGTGGGAACTGACGGCGAACGTGGCGTAACCGGTCACGCCTGATGCGCGACCTCGGCCAGCACGCGACGGTACGTCACGATCGACTGCCATAGGGTGGCAGCCAGGATCAGCCCCACGAGCACGATCGCATCCCATGGCGCGAGCGTGGTGCGCTCGCCGATCGCGACCTGCCACGTGCCGTGCATGATGCGGGCGAAGAGCACCGAGACCAGCAGCGCGATCATGGTGAGCAGATCGACCATCGGTGCCAGGCATCGCACGCGAGCCGCAGGCGGCAACTGCACGAACGCAGCCTTCGCCGGCACGTTCACGTACTCGGGAGCGCGCACGGCACAGAAGGTCGCGAGCGCACCGGCGCCGACCAGCATGCACTCGACAAACGCGGCGATCCCGGCCAGCAGGTACCACTCGCCCTGACCGGGACCGGCCCATCGATCGGGCGTGCCTGAACCATCGAAGTGCACGGGGTAACGGTCCGGCAGCGTCGCGCCCAGCCAGATCGCCACGACCCATGGCAGGACCAGCGCCACGACGTGCAGGGACCAGCGCATCCATCGCGGCATGGCCGCACGATAGCGCGTCACTCCTGGTCGGAGCGCATGCTGTGCGCGCGCAGCCAGAGTCCCGCCGGCACGCTCACACAGCCCACGGCAAGGATCCAGCACGCCGGCGTGCCGAGCACCAAGCCGAGCCTCGGGTAGAGCAAGCCAGAGAGCATCGCGTACGACCCGACCGCGCACGACCCGAGCACCATCGGCCCCACGGCACCCACGGGAACCTCGCGACCCTGCGCGAGCCACGTGCCCACGATCGTCGTGAGGAAGATCGCAGGGAATGTCACCGCCATGCCGCCCGCGATCGCATGGCCGCTGCGCGCAATGACGAGGGCAACGGCGATCGCTCCACCGGCGGCGACGCCGCGCGCCACGAGGACCGGCCACGTCACGTGATTGGTCCCCTTGGGCGCAGGAACGCCGTGGCCGCAGAGCACGATGCCGAGCGTGGCGGTGGCCACCAAGGTGCAGCCTCCGATCGCCAGCAGCGCCTCGACCGAAGGCTCGATTGCATTCATGCCGAGGACCCACACCAGCGACAGCAGCGCCCAGACCGCGAGGCTCGCCGCGACGCATCGCCACAGCGTGGTCCGCGAGTCATCGGCGTGCAACCACGTCGGCAGCACGCGCCAGCTCGCCAGGAACGCTGCGTTGAGCATCATGCCGGCGGGCACCATCGCCACCGACCGCAAGAACCCCTCGCTCGACGTGCCATCCGCATCCATCGGATGCGTGGCGAAGAGACCCATCGTCGCCGGCATGATCGTGGTGGGCACCGTGCCCAAGATGCCACCGACCCGCCCGCCGAAACGCTCGACGGCCACGGTCGCTCCCGCGCTCACGACGCCCGCGGCGAGCGCGAAGCCGAGCACGGGCATCCATGAAGCAGCCGTGGACGCCTCGACCCCGACGATCAGCGCAGGAAGGACCGCCGGAACCACGCCCTCGATCATGCCGCGCCGCCCGCGCGACGCGCTGCGAGCGACCGGCCATGCTCGAGCAAGGAAGCCTGCTCGGCATCGGTGAAGGTCCGGGCTTGAGCGTTCGCCACGCCGATCACGCCAACCACCCGGCCATCGGGCGCGATGCATGGCGCCGTGATCGCGCCTTCCATGCCGGTGGCGCGTGCGGCCGGGCGGGCTTGGCCGCTGTCATCCGTCTGCAGATTGCAGACGGTCACGCAGGTACCGCGCTGCGCGGCGAGCCCCGCAAGCCCCTTGCCCAATGGAATCACGCGGATCGCCTCCATCACCGGCGGCGGGAACTGCCCGACGCAGGCGGCGAGATGAAGCAGGCCATCGGCACCGATCCAGTGGATCGTGCCGGTCTGGGCGCGCATCACCAAGACGATTGCAGAGAGGTCGGCATGGACGCCCACGCCATCGATGCTAGCGGCCAGCTGACGGATACCGTGCCGCGGGGGCCGACCACCTGTCAGGGTGACGCGGTCGTGGAGTCTGCGATGACCTCGAATGCAGGCGCGGATCGATCGGAATCGAACACCATCACCTTGGTCTTGGGATGCGAGAACCACGCACCGGGACGATTCGCCTCGCGACGGATCACCAAGGATGTGTTGTCCGTGAAGAACATACGCACCGCGTCCACGCCGGGGGCGAAGCTGACACGCCAGACGATGCGGTCTCCCACGTCACGACCCGTGGCAATGATGCGATCATCGAATCCAGGTTGAACGTAGTACACGCTGTCACCAGTGTCTTGGCCAAGCTTCTCGTTCAACTCGGCCAGCAGGCCATTCAGAGTTCGCTGGTCCTCGACGCGGTTGAAGACGGATGCATCTTGGTCGGAGCGGTATGGCTCCGGATTCCAGTAGAGGAAGGTCTCCGAGCCGTTCATCCCGAGTTGAAGGGCAAGTTCATCCCAGTATGGCGACAGACGAAGCACCTGCTGCACGCCGGCAAGCTGCGGATCGGATTGCAACACGTCGTAACCCTTTGGCGAGACCCATGCCATCTGCGGGCGGGTGTTCATGTGGCGCATGGCCCGCAGGCGGTGGATCTCCAGCCTGAGCACGCTGAAGGGATCCCCACCCACCTCGTTCACGCCATCAAAGCGGGCCGTGGCCGTGTACGGGAAGATGAAGCCGTAGAACGGGAACGAGTCGTGGGTCCCGAGACCGATCCGGGTTCCATTCGAGTCGACGACGGATTGCCGCAGGTATGCGTTTCCCGACACGTGCATCGTCGGTGCGTCTGGCTGGCAGGTGAAGGCCTCGTAGTTCACCACCTGAGCCGCCGGGAAGACGGACCAGAGGGGCGCGACGGTGCTCTGATGGATCGCCGCGTCGAAGTAGCGGCCCATGACCTCGTTCCAGCGGACCCAGCGGTCGTCCCACTGACGCTGCAGGTCGTTGTAGCCGAGCTCGGCGGCAAGCCGCGGCCAGCGCGGATCCTTCTCAAGTGCCTTGTAGGCGGGATCCCAGAAGAACACGCGCTCGTAGTCCAGCACCAGCACGTCGATGTCGCCCCCCTCAGCCTTGACCCGCTGCAGGAAGTCCAGCACGATGCCCCTCGTCTGGGCGATGCCGTTGTCCATGAACGGACTGCGGATATTGGTCAGGGAACCATCAGCATTTTGAATTCGATCCTGGGGATGGTCCGCGAGGTAGTGGAGCATGTCCCAGAAGAACAGGATCCTCTGGCCGGCGGGGCGCGCCTTGAGCTCGGCAGCGACGCGACTCGGCTCGCTCATGACCCAGCCTCCGGGCAAGCCGCACCAGACGAAGCTGGTCATGTGCGGCGCTGCCGCGGAATCCGTTCCCGACCAGGTCAGCGCACGGAATCGCGCCTGCCGTGCGATCGGTGCGGGCGGCTTGGAATCCACGGCAAAGAGCGTGGGATCGAGTTCCGTCGGTCCCGCGGGAGTGGACGAGCCGCCGGAAGACCCCTCCGACGTGCCTCCGCTCGGGCTGCCGGACGACGGCTTGGACTTGGGGAGTTGAGCCGAATCAGCATCGGCTTCTGCAGCAGCCTGCTTGCCAGATTCGGTGGTCGTCACCGGGTCGGTCTTGGAGGCAGCGTGTGCCGACACCTCTCCTGCAGGTTGGCCCGTACCCGCGTCCGGGACCTTGGTGCCACCGTCTGCCACGGTGGTCGTCGTGCCGTCCGCAGGCTTCATTTCCCGCTGATCGTTGGAGGTGGTCGTCCCGGCACCTGCCCCGCTGTCCGCAACGCCCTTGGATGTGCCTGGATCTGCAGGCGATGCTGGATTCGGAACCACCGGCTTCGGCTTGCCCTTCACGGCTCCTGTGGGCGCACCCGGCCGCAGCCGGGCATCGGTGACACGATTCACGGGTCCTTCGCTCGGCGAGCCCTTGGTGGACGGACCGGCTGAAAGATCGGTGCCGCTCGTCGGTGAGGGTTTGGCTCCACGCTCAGCCGACGTCTTTGGCTTCGATGGGGTTGCCAGAGGTTTCTTGGGGAGAGGGGGCTCGGGCAGTTTCACTGGCCCCCCGGCAAGATCCGCAGCACCCGGCGCCTTGCCATCTGGCGTCTTGGGTGCAGCTGCGCTTCCGTCAAAGGTTGGTGCGGGCTGCTTGGTCGCAGGCACGTCGGGCTGCTTGGTCGCAGGCGCGTCGGGCTGCTTGGTCGCAGGCGCGTCCTCTGTCACCGGGCCCTCTGACTTCGACTCCACGGGCGCCGACTTCTTGACGAGACTGCGCTTCGTCGAGCCCTTGTGGGTGGTCGGTTTGCGCGGCGTCTGCTGGGCATGGGCATCGGGCGCCAAGCCCAAGGTGACGATGAGCGAAAACGCAGTGGCCACGACACCCAGACGGCTGTTCATTCGTAGCATTCGGTGGTCCCCAATGGCACGACCCGCGGCATGCGGATCGTCAGGGCATTGTGCAATGACCCTGCCACCGGGTCAAAGGCCGAAGCGGTCCAAAGCCAAAAACACGCAAAGATCGTGGCGCAAACGGCTCAGAAATCGAGCGAACCGTCCCAGATCCTGAAGGCTTCCATGGCCGTGTACTCCGGCAGGCCGAGCGCGTCGTAGCGCGCGGCCGTGGCGGCGTTGCGCTGCTCGGCCCGCTGCCAGAATTCGCGCTCGTCGGCACCCGGGAACGGGGCGCGATCCTTCTGGGATTGATGCTTGAAGATCGCCTGGCGCTTGCGCATCACTTCATCGGGCGAGAGCGGCACGGCCATGTCGATGTCCTCGAGATCCCATTCCTGCCACGCGCCGCGATACAGCAGCACCTCGCAATCGGCCATCCAAGCGCGGTCACGCAAGCGGTGGAGCGCCCGGAGCACTGCGCCCAGACAGACCCGGTGCGTACCGTGCGGATCGCTCAGGTCGCCCGCGGCGTAGACCTGATGCGGCTGCAGCCGATCGAGCAACTCCACGGTCAGCCGGATGTCCTCCTCGCCGAGCGGCTTCTTGCGCACACGGCCGGTCTCGTAGAACGGCAGGTCCATGAAGTGCAGTCGTTCGTGCGGCAGGCCGCACGCCACACCGGCGGCGCGCGCCTCGCCGCGGCGGATCATGCCCTTCAGGAGCTGCACCTCCGGCGGATCGACCTCGCCGGGGCGCTTGGAGCGCAGTCGATCGGCCAGCGCATGCTCGAGCCGCTCGGTGTTCGCGCCATCGAAGCCGAAACGCGCATTGAATTCGCTCGCGAAGTCGAGGAACCGCATGGCGTCCGCATCGAAGACTGCGATGTTGCCGCTGGTCTGGTAGGCCACATGGACCTCGTGGCCTTGGTCGACCAAGCGGATCAGCGTGCCGCCCATCGAGATCACGTCGTCGTCGGGGTGTGGGCTGAAGAGGACCACGCGCTTGGGAAACACGCGGTCGCGCGGGCGATCGATGTCGCCGGCGAGCTTCTGCTCGCGCGGCTTGCCGCCGGGCCAGCCGGTGATCGTCTCCTGCAGCTCGCGGAAGACGCGCAGGTTGAGGTCGTACGCGCGGCCGTGCATCGCCAGCAGGTCCTGCAGGTGATGCTCGTTGTAGTCCTCGTTGGTCAGCTTCAGGATCGGCTTCCCGGTCGCTTCGCAGAGCCAGAGCACGGCCTTGCGGACCATCGGCTCATCCCACCGCACCGCACGCACCGACCATGGGCAACGCTCGCGCGTGAGCCGTCCGGCCGCAGCACGGTCGAGCACGACGAGCGCATCGGGATGGCCCTGCAGGAACGTCGCAGGCACGCCATCGGATACGTCACCCTCGACGAAGCGTTCGATGATCGGCGCCTTGCCCTCGCCGAGCGCCATGAGCACGATGCGGCGAGCCTCAAGGATCGTGGCGATGCCCATCGTCACGGCGCGCAGCGGCACGTGCTCCTCGCCGAAGAAGTCACTCGCCGCATCCTGGCGCGTCACGCGGTCGAGCGTGATCAGGCGCGTGCGGCTCAGGCGGCCGGAGCCGGGCTCGTTGAAGCCGACGTGGCCGGTGCGGCCGATCCCCAGGAGCTGCAGGTCGATGCCGCCATGCTCGCGGATGCGGCGCTCGTACTCCTCGCAGTGCGCGTGCACGGCATTCGCGGGCACCGTGCCACAGGGCAGGTTCACGTTGGCCGGGTCGATGTCGATGTGGTCGAAGAGGTGCTCCCGCATGAAGCGGTGGTAGCTCTGCAGCTCGTGCGGCTGCATCGGCCAGTACTCGTCGAGGTTGAACGTGACCACGTTGGAGAACGAGAGTCCCTCTTCGCGGTGCAGCCGGATGAGTTCGTTGTAGACGCTCACCGGCGTGCTGCCGGTGGCGAGCCCGAGCACACATCGCTCGCCGCGCGCGGCCTTCGCGCGCACGAGTGCGGCGATCTCGGCGGCAACCGCGGCGCTCGCCGCTGCCGGTCGGTGGAAGACCGCCACCGGGATGCGCTCCCGGGCGCTCGCGCCATCAGGTCCGCTGTGCACGCCATCCATGCGCCGATCCGAAGCCATCGTGGACATGCACGGAAGATAGCGGTGCATGCACCGGCGGCCGCGTCACAGTGAACGTGCAGCCGACAGGAAACGGTCATGCGAGGCGCGCACCTGTTCCCAGGAATCGCCGCCGAACTTCTCGAGGAACGCCCGGGCGATCTCGAAGCCGACCACATGCTGCATGACCACGCTCGCCGCGGCGACGGCGCTGATGTCGCTGCGCTCGTACTGGCTGCGCGTGGCTTCCTTCGTGCGCAGGTCCACGCTGGGCAGCCCCTGGAGCAGCGTGGCGATCGGCTTCATGGTGCCGGTCACCACCACCGGCATGCCATTGGTCATGCCGCCCTCGAGGCCACCGGCGTGGTTGGTCGGGCGCAGGTAACCCAGATGCGGCTCGCCGCTGCGTGATGGGTCGAAGGCGATCGGATCGTGCACCTGGCTTCCAAAGCGCAGCGCGCAGTCGCGCCCAAGCCCGATCTCGACGGCCTTGAAGGCCTGGATGCCCATGACGGCCATGGCCAGGCGAGCATCGAGCCGCTCATCGGCGGCGACGCATGAACCCAAGCCGATCGGGCAGCCAAGCACGTGCACGCGGCAGAGCCCGCCGACCGTGTCCTTGGCGACCTTGGCCGCATGGATGTGCTCGACGAGGCGCGCGTCCGTCACCGGGCACGGGCAGGCGACCTCGGCGCTGTCTCGCGCGGCACGTAGGGCCGGAAGCGAGGCTGCATCGACCTCGACGCTCGCGAACGCATCGATCGCACCGAGCACGTAGCCGAACGCCTCGATGCCCACCTCGCGGAGCAGGCACCCCGCGAGCGCACCGGCCGCAACGCGCGCTGCGGTCTCGCGTGCACTCGCGCGCTCGAGCGTGCCGCGGCAGTCGTTGGTCAGCCACTTCACGCTGCCGGCCAAGTCCGCATGGCCCGGGCGCGGCTGGTGGACCGGCGGCGTGCGCACCGGGTCATCGATCCTGCTGTCGGCATTGACGATCTCAAGCGCCACCGGCGAGCCGAGCGTGATCCCCTGCCGCACGCCCGACAGGATCCTGACGCGATCGGTCTCGATGCGCTGGCGAGCGCCACGGCCGTAACCGCCCTGGCGCCGCGCGAGCTCGGCATCGATCCAATCGGTGTCCACGCGCAGGCCGGCGGGCAGACCCTCGACCAGGGCGATGAGGGCAGGACCGTGTGACTCGCCGGCAGTGCGGTAGCGGAGCGGCATGGAAGGATCGTACGCGTGGCAAAAAGTGTTGGACGCCCGGGCCGAAGTCGGGCCGGGCGTCCATGCCGCCGAGGGCGGCTCGCGGGAGGCGTATCACGCCGTCTCCCCGCCGTAGTTCGGGTGTTCCTTCAGGGACCGCGTGGCGCGAAGCACGCGCGGTCCCTGGCGCAAGCGCGCTCCGACGAGCGCTCGCGCCCAATCCCCTCCTCGCAGGAGGCCTTCGCAAAGGCCTCGGCTGCGCTTCCGACTACGGCGACGGCGAACACGAGCGCCGCCAGCTTGCCCCATCCCCGGCTGCCCCGATCCCCACGAGGCGCCTGCTCCCTTTCCATCCCTCCAGACCTTTCCTTCCCTCCGACCTTTTCCTTCCCTCCGACGATGCTGGGCATGTGCTGGTGACCGGTCATGTGTGCCTCCTTGGCGCAGGCCACACGACTCGGCCATCGAACACCACAACCGTACGTTCCATGGACGGGGTCCCAAGGAAACCGAAGGGAATTCGGCACAATTGCCGCGATCGTCGATTCAGGAAACCTGCGCCGAAATCATGGAAGGCCGCGTGCCAGTCCAGAGTTCGCATTGCAGGGCGGCCTGGCGCACGAACATGCCCGTGCCGGTCACGACGCGCGCCCCGCGGGAGGTCGCCTGCTGCACGAGCGGCGTGCGCTCGGGTACGTAGACGGTGTCCATCACGACGGCGCCATCGAGCGCCACGTCATCGGGGATCGGGCTCTCGTCAGGAGCGGGACCGTCCTTCATCCCCAGCGACGTCGCGTTGATGAAAGCGTGGAAGCAGCCGCAGCCGATGGAGGCCGCATCGCCCGCCTGCACACGCATCGGTCCACGCTCGCCCGGGCGTCCATCGAAGGACGCAGCCAGGTCCACGGCGCGCGCGTGCGTTCGATTGATCACGACCACGTGGGCACCGGCGTTTGCGCAAGCCCACGCCATCGCGCGGGCCACGCCGCCGGCTCCGAGGATCGCCACGCACAACCCACGCAGGTCATCGCTTGCCCGGCCGAGCGCCTCGGCCAGCGACTCGATGCCCGCGAGCGCATCGGTGTTGCAGGCGCGGACCGCACGCGACTCCGGATCGATGATGAGCGTGTTCGCTGCACCGATCGCCAGGCTCGCTTCGTCCAGCTCACCGCTGCGTTCCTGCACGAAGCGCACGAGATGCTCCTTGTGCGGCAGCGTCACGCTCGCGCCCGCCAGGCCAAGCGCAGGGTGATCGATGAGTTC
>JASGCG010000347.1 GCA_030054235.1 Bacteroidia bacterium | reverse complement strand
ATCACGGCTCGCTCGGCTGGCGATCTTGCAGATCACCTTGACCGTGTGGTCGTAGGCCTGGTTCGCGGCCTTGCTGCCGCCGTCGCGGAAACCGGGATGGATGTGATCGGCGACCACGTCGTAGGTGCGCTCGAGCCGCCGCCCGACCTTGCGCTGCTCGAGCTCGCGCACCGCGCCGAGCCGCACAAGCTTGTCCATGTGCCGGTAGAGCGCATCGGCGGGCCGATCAAGCATGGTGGCGATGTCGGCGATGGCGCAAGGCCCAAGCAAGCGCAGCGCTTCAAGCATCTCGAGCCGGACCGGGGCCGTCATCGTCACCCAGGCCTTGGGGCTCGTGACGGCCATCGTCTTCAGGCGGCTCATCCCGGCAGTAGACGCGTGCCCGGCGCGCGCGTCAACAGCATCGCCCGACGTACAGTGCGCCACGACCACCATGATGACCTCCACGCTGCTCGACTCCGTCAAGGCCGGCACGCCCGCCTCGGTCCCCGCCATCGATGCCCTGGCGATCAACACGATCCGCACGCTCTCGATAGACGGCGTGCAGAAGGCCAAGTCCGGCCACCCCGGTGCGCCGATGGGCCTGGCGTCGGTCGGCTGGGCGCTCTTCCAGGACGAACTGACCTTCGACCCTGACCGCCCGGACTGGATCAATCGGGATCGATTCGTGCTTTCGAACGGTCACGCGTCGATGCTGCTCTACTCGCTCCTGCATCTGGCGGGCGTGAAGCAACTCGATCGCCACGGGCAGCCGATCGGCGACGAAGCGGTTTCGCTCGACCAGATCAAGGCGTTCCGCCAGATCGGCAGCCGGACCCCGGGCCACCCCGAGTTTGGGATGACCAGCGGCGTCGAAGTCACGACCGGGCCGCTGGGCCAAGGCGTCGCGACGAGCGTGGGCATGGCGATGGCCGAGCGCTGGCTGGCGAGCCGATACAACCGTCCCGAGTTCGAGCTCATCGCGCACCGAGTGTGGGCGATCTGCGGCGACGGCTGCCTGATGGAGGGCGTGAGCGCCGAGGCGGCATCGCTCGCCGGCCACCTCAAGCTCGGCAACCTCTGCTGGATCTATGACAGCAACCGCATCACGATCGAGGGCCACACCGATCTCGCGTTCAGCGAGGACGTGCGCCAGCGCTTCGAGGGCCACGGCTGGAACGTGCTGCACGTGGCCGATGCGAACGACCTGCCGTCGCTGCGCGTGGCCTTCAATGCGGCCCGGTCGTGCGCTGATCGGCCCACGCTGATCATCGTCAACACGCACATCGGCTGGGGCAGCCCGAAGAAGCAGGATTCGCACGCTGCGCACGGCGAACCGCTGGGCGAGGACGAAATCAAGGCGACCAAGCTCGTCTACGGCTGGCCCGAGGACGCGCAGTTCCTGGTGCCGGGCGAGGTGCGCGAACGCATGGATGGGGTCTTCGGCGCGCGCGGCCGCTCTGCGCATGCAGCGTGGCACGCCCGCTTCGAGGCCTACCGCGTGAAGCACCCCGCGCTCGCGGCGGAACTCGAGTGCATCATGCATCGCTCGCTGCCTGCCGGCTGGGATGCTGCGCTGCCCGTCTTCCCCGCGGATGCCAAGGGCATGGCCACGCGCGCCAGCGGCGGCAAGGTGCTCAACGCGGTCGCGAAGAGCGTGCCGTGGTTGGTCGGTGGATCGGCTGACCTGGCCCCGAGCACGAAGACCCTGATCGATGGCGAGCCGGGCATGCAGTCGCACACTCCCGGCGGACGCAACATCCACTTCGGCGTGCGCGAATTCGGGATGGCCGCCGCGTGCAACGGCATGGCGCTGTCGGGGCTGCGGTCCTACGGCGCGAGCTTCTTCTGCTTCACCGACTACGCGCGACCGGCGATCCGGCTCGGCGCGCTGATGGAGCTGCCCGTGGTCTGGGTGTTCACGCACGACTCGATCGGCCTGGGCGAGGACGGCCCCACGCACCAACCTGTCGAGCAGCTGGCGAGCCTTCGCGCGATGCCGCACCTGAACGTGTGGCGACCGGGAGATGCCAACGAAGTCACCGAGTGCTGGCGCCAGGCGATGCTGGACACGCACGGCCCATCGATGCTCGTGCTGTCGCGGCAGGACATTCCCACGCTCGATCGCACTGTGCTGGCCCCGGCAGCCGGCTGTGCCCGCGGCGCGTACATCCTGCGTGAAGCGAGCGCAGCACCCAAGGCCATCCTGATCGGCACCGGCACCGAACTGCACCTGTGCCTGCAGGCAGCCGAGCGGCTCGAAGCTGCAGGCCGCCCCACGCGCGTGGTGAGCATGCCATGCATGACGGTCTTCGCAGCGCAAGACGCCGCGTACCGCGAGTCGGTGCTCCCCAAAGCGATCACGAACCGCGTGGCCGTCGAGGCCGCAACGAGCCTGGGCTGGGATCGATGGATCGGCAGCGAAGGCACGTTCGTGGGTGTGGATGGCTTCGGCGCCAGCGCGCCCGCGCCTGTGCTCTACGCGCACTACGGCATCACCGTCGATCGGATCGTGGCTGCGGCATCATGAGCGCCGCGGAGGCGCGCGATGCGGAGCGACGCAACGCACCACGCGCCGACACGATCCCAGCGGAGCCGA
>JASGCG010000023.1 GCA_030054235.1 Bacteroidia bacterium | reverse complement strand
GTCCCCCGGCGACCGACACCGCGGCACCTAGGTCCACAGGCACGTTGACTTGCTTGTCACTGTCCGAACCCCAGGCGGCTATACGCCCATCGTTTAAGACGGCCATCGAGTCATAGAGACCCGCTGCTGCCTTCAACGCTGGCTGGGCACGATCGGTGTTGGACGAGCCGCTGAAACCCCAGCCCACCAACCGCTGCGCGTGGGCAGCGGACGACCAGGTACCGATGGCAACGACGATGGATGCGATCACTGCTCCGGAAGCATGGCGCATGGCGCGACCTTTCAGCCGGGTTCCAACGGCATTCCGGCTCCGGAAGATTAGTCCGGGAACGCCAAGACTCAATGCTGCACCGCAAAACGTGCAGTCTTTACAGTGTTCGCCCCGCGTGGATCAGAACCCGACCTGGTTCTGGTTGCCCTGCTTCACGATCGTCTTTTCGTCCTCCCACACCACGCGGTTGGTGGCCGTGTCGACGAGCGACATCTGGAAGATGTAGGCGACCTGCCGCGTGCTGCCGGCCTTCGTTCGATCGAAGAGGATCTTGCCGCTGAGGGTGAAGTCCGGCAACTCGATCGGCTGCCGATCCGTGCCGTCCTGGAAGCGCTTCATCTGGTTGGCCTGGTCGCCGAGCGGGTCTTCCTTGGCGTTGCCCAGCGTGAGCTGCTGCGTGACCTGCGCGCGGCCACCCTTGAGGAGCGCCACGCGGATCTTCTTGACCAGTTCATCGGTGTCGAACTGCGTGTCGGTCCGGTTCTCGACCTTGCTGATCCCCAGCAGCGCAGGCTGGTGCGCGGCCTTCGCCAGCACACCCGCCTCGACCATGGAATTCACCATGGCATCGGCAGCGCTCGCGAAATCCTGGATGTCGACCTTGTTCAGGCTCACGATGAGCGTGGTGCCCTGCGGATCCTGGTACTGCGCGTTCTGGCAACCGGCAATGAGGGCAAGGAGGGCGGGAACGATGATGGAGGTGCGGTGCATGGGGTGCTCCGTGGAAGGCTGGCGGATCGACTCAGTTGTTCGGGGTGAAGGGCTGCTTCTCGTCGCTGAGCTTGAGCACCCAGCGCGAGCAGGTCCGGGTCGGCGCGACGGCGCTGAGCGTGATCGTTTCCTGCGGCTTGATGAATCGGTTCTGCCACGTCGCCGTGGCCGAGTCGATCTTCATGCCCTGCGCGTCGTACCACTCGAAGAGGTAGTTGAAGCGCTGCGGGTTGAGCTGGTCGCTGCGCACGTCGATCTGCACCTTCATGGTGCCATCGTCGAGCTTGCCCTCGCGCACGTTGTCGACCGTGGCCTTGTAGGCCAGCCAGCCGTTGGTGACGACGCTGGTGTAGCCACCATTGCCGTTGGAGGTGTAGGTGTTCGTGGTGTTGCAGCCCACCGACAGCAAGAGGGCGGCAAGGGCGTGCGACGCAAGGACGCGACTGGTCATGGGATGCCTCCAAGTGTACGGACGGCGCATGGACGGCCCGCTGCCGTCCCGCGCAAATGGACGATCGTGGCGTGCCCGACGGGGCACTCGATGGGACCGATGGTCTCGCCGCCATCGACGGCGATCGTGATGCGCCGATCAGGCGGCACCGGCACGCGCGCCGAGAGCACGCGCTTGGGCAGCGTGGTCCACGTGCGCAGGTCCGCGCTGTTCAGCCCGACCTGGTAGAGCGCGCCTGCGACGGCGCCCCACGTGCCCAAGTGCTCCTGCAGCTGCCACGTGAGGATCGCCTTGGTTGCGCTTGAGAGCAGCGTGGCCGTGATGACGGCGGGGAGCTCGTCGTTGAACTGCCGCCCCCACGCGGAATCGATGTCAGTCAGTAGGCTCGATCGAACGCTCTGGTCCCCGGCCGTCACGGTGAAGCCCAGCGGTCCCATCTGGCGGAAGACGGGCTCGGGGAACGCCGCGCCCACGTATGGAACCTCGGCAATGAAGAGCGGGATGTCGATGCGCAGTTCCTTCAGGCTCGGCGCGAGCCCGCTCTCGAGGACGACCCACGCCATGTCAGGAACGCCCTGCCCCGCCAGCGCAGCCTCGGCCATGGCCACGTCGGCCATCGCGTGGGCCCGATCGGCTTCGGGCAGCATTCCCGCCACGCGCTCGAAGGCCTGTCGCGCCTGGTCAAGATCGCTGGCCTGGCCGGTCGACCAGAACCACACGCCGCGCAGGAAGGTCACGTACGGCACCGCGTAGTCGGCGTAGCCCTGCATGGCACGCACCGGCGCGTAGGCCGCGCTCGCTTGCGAACTGAAGACCGGATCCCGCTGCGCTGCCGCGACGTTGTAACTGCTCGACCGCGCGCGCTCATCCACCTTGTCCTGCAGATCCTTGATCCGCTTGGCGTTGCGTTCGACAGCATCTTGCTGCCAGAGCAAGGCGCGGTTGAGCTCGACGCCCGCCTCGGCCACGCGCCCGACCGACCAGGAGTTGATCGCCTGCAGCGCGTTCATCATGATGCGATCGATCGGGCGGCCGCGGAACGGTCGCACGGTCTGGTTGGTCACAAGTGCCGCTGCCTCGGCGCTGATGCTGACCTCGGCCTTCTCGTCGAGGTACGGTCGCGCGATCGCGTACGCCGCGTCGAAGCTGCGCACGCTGCCACCGGTGTCGCCGGCCGACTGCAGGACCTCGCCCGCCTCGAGGTGAAAGACCAGCGCGTTCACGCTGTCCTTGGCGAACTCCTGCTCGACCTGGCGCATCTGGTCGGCCGCCTTGGTCCAGTCGGCCTGCGCGAAGGCGGCATCGACCTCGCGCATGCGATGGTTGTGGCTGCACGCCGACAGAAGCATGGCTCCAAGAGCCATCACGCGCATCGACCACCGCCTGGCGCGCCTGCTCGGCATGCGCACGGACCTCAGGGGACGGGCACGACCGGCACGGCACCGCCACCACCGAAGGGCCACCACGGTGCCGGCACGAGCGTGGGGGCCTCGTTGGTGTCGACCTTGATGTTGGACTGCTGGTCGATGACCAGGCGCGAGTTGCGGATGAAGTCCGCCATCGCGCGGATGCGGTCGACCTCGGCGTCGTTGAGCGCCTGGCCGCGCTTGAGTCCCTCGAGGAACGCCGCCTGCTGCTGCCAGCGCGCGAAGGCCTCGGGCGTCATGCGCAGGCCGACCTCGAGCTGCATGCCCGGCTTCACAAGCACGTTTCGCTCCCACGGCTCGAAACCGGATCCGCTCACGCGCACCTTGTGCGGGCCCGGCGTCATGTCCAGCGATTGGCCCTGCTGGCCGATCACGAACCCATCGACCTCGACGGTGGCAGCGACCGGCGCAAGGTCGTAGTCGGTCCGCGAGACCACGTACTGGCCGTTCGACTGATCGAGGAAGATGCCCGGCACGCGAAGGTCCTGCATCACCGCGCGCACGACGATGCCGCTGGCCGGCGATGCCGCGGCAGCGAACGCCGCACTCGTCGCCGCCTTGGTCGAGGCATCCTGCGCGACCTGCATGCCGCAGCGCTGGATGAGACCATCGAGCGGGTTGACCTCCTGCTTCAGGCCTGGGGTTTCGCGCACGATCGATGACTGCTGCGCGATGCCCGCGCCGTACACCAGGCCCGTACCGACGCCCGTGAGCCGGTACGTCACCGTGAGCGTCCAGGTCGTCGCCTTGCTCTCGATGCCCTGACCCTTGAAGTCGCTCGTGGCAGGCTGGTACGAGGTCAGGCTCGCCAGCAGCATCGCTTCTGCGCCCATCGCACGCGCGAGCGATGCAGCGTTCGCCTCGTCGCTCAGGATCCGGTCGAGCTGCTTCTGCGGATCGCTCTCGGTCCCGGCGTTCTCGCCCTGGATCGCGAACCGCGCCACGGCGTTCAGCAGGTCCTCGCGACTCATCACCGCGAAGCGCCGCGGATCGAGCCCGGCGACGATGAAGTCGTTCATCACCATGACCTTGTCCGCCGGCACGGCGGCGCGGTCCTTCACGAAGACCGCCGTGCGCAGCGGGCGCTCGGGCAGCGGTTGCTCGGCCATGCTGCCAGCACCGCCGGCACCACCCATCGCACCATCAGCAGGCAACGCCGCGATCACGCGCTTGGCAAGGTCCTTGGCCAGCGCGACGGCCACGTCACGCACCATCGGCTCGGTCACGGCGCCGCCGCGCACCTCGCGACCGCTCGGATCGGCAAGCACCGTGTTCGCCGAACCCTCGCCCGTCACGCTCGCCTGCACGGCACCGGTCGAGCTGTCGTAGAGGGTCGCGCTCGCCGTCAGGCGCACGGTTCGTCGCGTCATCGCCTGGTCGACCCCGGGGAACGTCGCGCGCTCCTCGCGATCCTGGAAGTCATCGATGGTGGTGACCAAGAGCAGCCGCGATCCCTTGATGCGACCAGGCTGCGCAGCCTCAGGATCGTTGGGATCCACATTGCCGCTACCGGTGAAGTCCTGCTCCTTCTGCAGGGCGTCCATGTCGCTGCGGGCCACGGCCTGGAAGCGACCGGTGGCCATGAACTCGGGAATGAGTTGCGCGGCGAATGAGTTCACGAGCCGATTCAGCTCGACCGGCTGGCCACGCTGCGCCGCGCCATCGGTAGCGGCTGGTGACACCTTCGGCTGCGCGATGGCGAGCGCGGGCTTGGCGGGCGCCTGCGCGAATGCACCTGGGACGGCGACGAGTGCCAGCACGGCACCGACGAACGCGGCGAGTCTGCTTTGCATGGATGGGTTCCCTGGACGGCGGACCTGGACCAACGACCGGATCGATTCGATGGACTGCGGACCTCTGGCATGCTGCGCCTCGGGCAACGCCCCGAGACGCAGGCGAGACTCAGGCAAGGCCGAGCCGACGACGCTTCTCGTCCCATTCGGCCTGCTCGCGCTTGTTCTGCGTTGCCAGCGGGGCGCCGGTTCGCATGGACTCGATTTCGAGCCGGGTGAGGTGCATGGCCTCGAGCCGGTAATCCTCGAAGGCCTCGCACGCCTGCGGCACGATCGGCTTGAGCATGTCGTACATCGCTCGGGCGTAGTCCTGGATCTCCTGCTGGGCGTGCGGATCCATGCGCAGGCTCAGGAAGTGGAAGATGTTGTGCAGGTCGCACTTCCAGTACCACTCGGTGTACACGCTGACCGGCAGCGCCGTGCGGGCGAGCTCGCGCGCCACGCCCTTCTCGGTGAGCTGCAGGTACTCCTGGTAGTGGGCCTCGGCCTTCTCGAGCAGCTGCAGGAAGTCCTCTGCCGTGCCCGCATCGATCGGCTGGTCGCCGCCCTGCCGATTGCTCGTGCTCTGCTTGCGCACCATCTCGGGGCTCGGCCGGTAGAAGCGATCCGGCACGATCGAGTAGCGCGCGCTGTACTCGTTCACATTGGCCGTACGGTGACGGATCCACTGGCGCGCGATGAAGATCGGCATCGCGATGTGGAACTTGAACTCGACCATCTCGAACGGGGTCGAGTGGCGATGCCGCATCAGGTAGCGCACGAGCCCCCGGTCCTCGCTCACCTGCTTCGTGCCCTGGCCGTAGCTCACGCGCGCGGCCTGCACGATGGCGAAGTCGCCGGTCTTGCCTTCGGGCACCATGCGCGGCATGCAGTCGACCAGGCTCACGAAGCCGTGGTCGTGCACCTTGATGTCCCACCGCGAGCTGCCCCCCATCACGTCCACCATGGGACCCTCGGGTGCAACGCGGGTGAATCGTTCTCCGGCCTCGATGTGCTGCGTCATGACTCCGGAAGTGTCGCAGAAATCACGGCGCCGTTGGCGCGGTTTTCCCAGCGAAATGAGCCTGGTGGAAGGCATCGATCCAGCCGTTGACGGCCTCGAGCGTGCCGATGCCCGTGGCCTTGCCGCCGGCCGAGAGCCGCGGGGCACCCACGCCCTTGGGATCGAGGCTCACGACGACCATCCAGGCATCGTTCCAAGGCTCGAGCCCGCCGGGGCATGCCTCATCGGGTGAAGCCGGCCATCGCCCATTCCCCGCAGGCAGCACGTCGCACGCGACGGTCGCCGTCGAGGCCAGGTCCTTGGGCCACTCGCCGGTCGCTGAAGCGGCGCACAGCATGCGCCAGGCCGTGGAGCGCAGCTGCCGATCGGCGATCACGGCACGCTCGCGCACGC
Source organism: Bacteroidia bacterium (assembly GCA_030054235.1). Classification (GTDB taxonomy): domain Bacteria; phylum Planctomycetota; class Phycisphaerae; order Phycisphaerales; family SM1A02; genus SYIB01. The sequence goes on along the minus strand of JASGCG010000023.1, from coordinate 5,385 downwards.
CGGCGGTCACGATGCCGCCCCAGACGAACGCGAAGACACTCAGCAGCACGAAGAGCACGGCGAAGACGATCGCCAGACGCCGTCCGCCCGTGGTGGATGCCGGTTGCTCCATGATCACGCCTTGGCCACAGGCGACGCGATGCGCTTGCGGTGCGGATCCGCCTCGGGAACGGCATCGAGCAGTTCCTTGGTGTACGCCTGCTTGGGCGAGCGAATGACCTCGTCGCGGGTTCCCATCTCCACGATCCGGCCTTCGCGCATGACCGCGATGCGGTGGCAGATGTGGTGGATCACCGCCATGTCGTGACTGATGAACAGATACGAGAGGCCGCGTTCATCCTGAAGGTCCTTGAGCAGGTTGAGGATCTGGCTCTGGATGCTCACGTCGAGGGCGCTCGTGGGCTCGTCGCACACGATCAGGTCGGGATCGAGCGCGAGCGCACGCGCGATGCCAATGCGCTGGCGCTGCCCGCCGCTGAACTCGTGGGGATAACGATCGGCGGCCTGCTTCCAGAGGCCGCAGCGCACCAGGAGTTCCTCGACGCGGCTGCGGAGCTGGTCGCCTGTTGCCAGACCGTGCACGAGCAGCGGCTCGCCGATGATGTTGCCCACGCGCATGCGCGGGTTCAGGCTGCCACCCGGATCCTGGAAGATGATCTGGATGCGCCGACGGAGCATGCGCATCGCCTCGGGCGCGAGCGAGAAGATGTCCTGCCCATCGAAGTTGGCGGTGCCGCCGGTCGCCGGGATCAGGCGCAGGAGCGCGCGGCCCGCAGTGGTCTTCCCGCAGCCTGACTCGCCGACGAGCCCGAGCGTCTCGCCCCGGTTCAGCGTGAAGCTCACTCCATCGACGGCCTTTACATGGCCGACCGTCCGCTGCAGCAAGCCGCGGCGGATCGGGAAGTGGACCTGGAGGTCCTTCACCTCGAGGATCGGTTGGGCCATGGCTTCAAGCCTAGCGCCTCGGTGCCTGCACCGGGATCGCCACGGTCTGCGGACGGCCATCGGGCAGCACGACGCTGAACTGCACCCGACGGATGATGCCCGGGAAGGAACGGGAGAGGATCCGCTCAAGCCGCGTGTAGAGGTCCGACTCGCCGAAGATGGCCTGGCCCTCGATCGCGATGATCACCGTGCCTTCGGGCAGCAGATCCGCGGCCTCGGAGTCATCCTTCACCGACTCGATCAGCACGCCGCGACGATGCTGCACGCCGAGCGCGGCGCAGGCATCCTCGGTCGCGTTGGCGAGCTCGAGCACGCCGGCCTTGCGCAAGGACGTCAGCAGTGCCGCAGCGTCAGCTTCGGCTGGCCGTCGGCCGATGACCACCGTCACCTCGCGCACCGTCGGCGGCGCATCGGACGACGGCGGCTCCCACAGCAGGAGCCGGGCCGACGTGCCCGGGCGTTGCGTGGCGATCAGGCTCGTCAGCGAATCGGTCGTCATCACGGTCCGGCCATTGATCTCGAGGATCACATCGCCGGGATCGATCCCTGCCCGCTCGGCAGCCTCGCCGACGCTCACGGCCATCACGACCAGGCCATCGCGCTCGCACTGCTCGATGGTCGGCGCGAGGAAGTCAGGCACGCCGTCGGGAGTCCCGCCGACGCGCGCCAGCTGCTGCTGCAGCTCACGCAGCGACACCGTGTTCACGCCGAGATAGCCCTGTTCCACCGAACCTTGGTCGAGGATCTGGCCGACCACGCTCTCGATGATCTCCATCGGGATCGCCAGGCCGATCCCGCCGAACTGGCCCTGGCCGAGCATGGCGCCGCGACCGGTCGCAATGGCCGTGTTCATGCCGATCACGCGCCCGTACACGTCGCACAGCGGTCCGCCGGAATTGCCGGGATTGATCGCAGCATCGACCTGGATGAAGTTCTCGTAGTCGATCGAGGAGAGCCCCGCGGTGCGGCCGATCCCGCTGACGATGCCCGCGCTCATGGAGAAGCGGAAGTCGAAGGGCGAGCCGAACGCGAACACCAGTTCACCTTGCAGGGGCGTGCGCGGCGACCGTTCGGCGGCGACGAGGCCGTCACCCGAGGCCTGCAGCACGGCGATGTCGGTCCGGAGGTCGAGGCCGACGACCTCGGCCGTGAGCACGGCGCCGCTGCTCGTCTGCACCGTGACCGTGCCTGCACCATCGACGACGTGCGCGTTCGTCACGACGTGCCCATCCGAGTCGTACACCCAGCCGCTGCCGGTGCGCTGCCCGACGCGACCGTCGAGCACGCTCTCCACGAGCACCACGCTCGGCTCGACGACCTGCGCGAGCTCTCGCTGCGTCTCGCTGATCTCGGCCAGCACGTTGCGTCGCCCCAGCACCTGCCGCGACTGTTCCGCTTGCAGCGCTGCGCGCTCATCCACGGTGCGCTGGGCGATCCGCGGCGTGGCCCAGAGCACCAGCGCGCAACTCGCGGCGACCACGGCCGCTGGCGCCAGCGAGGCGATGCGCGACATCAGCCGCCCCTCGAAGCCAGCGCCCGTCGGAACGCCTCGAGCTGGTCGGGCGGCATGACGATCGGATGCTCGCCAAGGTCGTTGGACGCCACGCGGGCGCACCAGGCTCGACCCGCCTGCAGCAGGCCATCGCCGAGCCTGCAGGCGGGCGCCGCGAACGCAGGCTGCCAGTCGGTCATCCCCAGGAGATCGTGCAGTACGACCACCTGCCCATGGCACGCCGGGCCGGCGCCGCAGCCGATCACCGGCACCGTGGATCGCTCGACGATCGCCTGCGTGACCTCCGCCGGTGCAGCCTCGACCAGGAGCATCGACGCCCCCGCATCGAGCATCGCCTGCGCGTCGTCCACGAGCGCCGTCGCTCCGTCGGCGCTGCGGCCCGCGGCGTAATAGCCCCCATGCTGCTTGGCCTGCTGGGGCCTCGACCCGATGTGCGCCACGACCGGGATGCCGGCGCGCACCATGCGCGCCACGAGCGGCACGAACGATCGGTCGACCTCGAGCTTGACGAGGTCCGCGAGCCCTTCCGTCAGGAACCGACCTGCGTTTCGAATGCCTTCGGCGTCGTCCGCCTGGTAGCTCATGAAGGGCATGTCGCCCATGACGACGGTGTTCGGCGCGCCACGCTTCACGCCAGCCGTCAGGGCCAGCAGCACCTCGAGCGGTGCGTGCACCGTGCCCGGCAGGCCGAGCACCACCTCGGCCGCGGTGTCGCCGACGAGCAGCACGTGCACGCCCGAGCGCTCGAGCCATCGCGCGGTGGTGGCGTCGTAGCAGGTCAGGCAGGCGAAACGCTGCCCGGCGCGCACCATGCGAAGAAGGGTGCGGATCGTCACCGGCTGCCGTTCGCCGGCCTCGGTCGAGGTCGCTTCGATCATGCGGTAAGTGTAGGGGCCGAGGTCCCGATCACATCAAGCGGCGCACGGGGTTCACGACCATCCCGTCGCGACCCAGGACCAGCACGTCGGCCACTTCGAGCGCCTCGCGGAAGCTGTCCTGCGCCGCCTCAAGATCCCAGCACGGGCTGAAGACCTTGCCTTGGGCCAGGTGTTCGAGCGTCGGGATCGCGTCGCCACAGACGAGCGTCGCGCTCGAGGCGTCGAGCACCAGCAGGCCCGCGCTCCCGGGCGTCACGCCGTACATCGGATAGAGGTCGACGCCCTCGACGAGGTGGTCCTCGCAGTCGCGGCAGCGCGCGAGCACCGCCATCTCCGACTCGACCAGGCGGATCAGGTCGCGGTCCTCGGCCTCTTCGGCCTGCTCGAGGCTCTCGCGCAGGCTCGCTTGCGATGCTTCGCGCTCACGCTCGGTGATCCACCACTCGGCCTTGTCGAACGCCGCGATGCCGCGCCGGCGCATGGGCTGGAAGCTGGTCAGGAAGACGTCCGTGATGGCGTCGGGTGGATGGTTGGTGCGTTCCTGCATGCGCGGCAGGAGGACCTGAGGAGGAAGGCTCGGATCGACGAGGATCCTGCGGCCCGCGGCCTCGATGAGCGTGGTCGTGGCGTGCGCGGCCCGCACGTCACCCTTCTCACCCCAGAGCGGATGGCCTGACATGGCACCGAGCGACAAGACGCGTATGGAGGGAGCTGCCATGGTTGGTCGTGAGGGTGCTTGGCGCGCCAGTCAGGACGCCATCAATCCTGGGCCTGCTCGGCACGCAGGCGCCCGAGCGGATTCGATGGGTCGTCGAGCTTGGCACGAAGGGCCAGCTGCACACGGTCGGGCACGAACGGGGTGAGGGTGTCCATGCTTCCCCCGAACGCGGCGATCTGCCGGATCAGGCTGCTGCTCGCGTAGGCATACTTCTCGCTGGTGAGGATGAAGACCGTCTCGATGCCCGCGACCTGGCGATTGGTGATCGCCGCCTGGCACTCGGCATTGAGGTCGGTGACGTTGCGGATGCCGCGAATGATCGCGCTCGCCCCCACCTCGCGCGCAAAGTCAACGGTCAGGCCGGTGTAGTGCGCGACGCGCACGGCAGCACCGCGAGGGTGCGTCGCAACCAGTTCGCCGACGAGCTTATTGAGCAGGTCGACCCGCTCTTCGAAGCTGAAGACCCCGGGCTTGTCAGGGTTGTGGCCGACGGCGATCACGATCTCATCGAAGAGGCCGCGGGCCCGCTGCAGGACATCGAGGTGTCCGTAGGTGACCGGATCGAAGGAGCCGGTAAAGACGGCCAGATGGTGTGCCACGCGACGGAGTCTAGGGTTTCCGAGCGAAGCGCATAAAAACCGACCGTCGTCCTTGCGTGCCCCGCGACTGGATTCGACCCTTCGTCCGTGGCGGGTGAAACCGCCGGCTGGGTCTCCGACGAGTCAGCCGGGAACGGAACACGGGCGCCACTCTATCTTGACCCTGGATCGGCCTTGCTCGGTGCGTGCCTCCCCGAGCGAGGCCTTTTCCATGGGCACGCTGATGCGCGTCGGCATCAGGATCATCGCCGCCGCGCACGGCTCAGTCGGCCAGCGATCCAAGCCCCGCCTGCTCGAGGATCAGCCGGAAGTTGTCGCTGAAGACGAAATTGTGCTCCGGGAACTGGAGCCCGCTGCGGTTGGCATCGATGTGGCTGAACATCAGGCTGATCTCGCCGATGCGCTCCCATGAGCCCGTGCGGTGATCCAGCACATCGATCAGACCCATGGTGCTCGCGCCTGCGGCATCCATGCGCTCGATGGTGGCGTCGTAGCGGATCGTCTGGCCCGGAATGACCTCGCGGTTGATCCGCGCATCATTCACCTTGGCAAGGATCACCTTTTCGCGGAAGCGGTTCACGCTCCCCACCAGGACGCCAGCCGTCTGCGCCATGCCCTCGACCATCAGGCTCATGGGCATGACCGGGCACGCCGGGCCGTCCGGTCCCGCCGCGAAATGCTGGTGCAGGGGCTCCTCGGCCAAACGGACGTTCTTGACCGCCACCATGCGAC
>JASGCG010000346.1 GCA_030054235.1 Bacteroidia bacterium | reverse complement strand
GAATCCGCTCTCGATCGGGACCGGTGAGCCCTGCGTGGGCAGCGGCATCGCCTCGGCGCTCACGGGCTCGGCTGCACCTGAGGACTGGAGCGCCGGCATGTCATCAGCCAACTCGGTCGACGGCTCGGCGGGACGCTCCAGAGGCGTGGGCGCCGCGAGCACGACGTCGAACACCTCGAACTCCGGCTCCGTCGGGACGGGACGAAGGATCGGGATCAGCGCCAGCACACCAACGAGCAGCAGATGGAACGGCACGCTGAAGGCGACCCCGAGCAGGATGGCGCGCAACAGCCGGGGCGCACGCACGGGTGGCGCGCCGCTCTCCTGCCGTGCTCCTGCAGCCGACTGCACGCGCTTCCTCCTCGTCCGTTGGACACGAAGGATTGTAGTACGCTCCGATCGGATCCCCACCCATGGCGAGCCCCTACAAGCGCATCCTCCTCAAGATCAGCGGCGAGTCGTTGGCCGAGCAAGGCCAGTTCGGGATCTCGCCGAGCGAACTCGCGGTCATCGCCGCCGAGATCGCCGCGGCCAAGCAGTCCGCGACCTTCGATCTGGCCGTCGTCGTCGGCGGCGGCAACATCATCCGGGGCGCGAAGCTCGCCGCCGCGGGCAAGTTCGACCAGAGCACCGCCGACTACATGGGCATGCTGGGCACCGTCATCAATGGCCTGGCGCTCAAGGAAGCCTTGGCCGCCGTCGGCGTCGAGAGCCGCGTCATGAGCGCGATCCTGCTGCCCTCGGTGGCCGAGTCGTTCATCCGCCCCCGGGCGCTGCGCCACTTCGAGAAGGGCCGCGTGGTCATCCTGACCGCGGGCACGGGCAACCCCTACTTCACGACCGACACCTGCGCGAGCCTGCGCGCGATCGAACTCAACGCCGACGTGCTGCTCAAGGCCACCAAGGTCGATGGCGTCTACACCGCCGATCCGCGCAAGGACCCATCCGCCCGGCGCTACGAATCGCTCACCTTCGGCGAAGCGGTCGAGAAGCAGCTGGGCGTGATGGACCTCACGGCGCTGACCATGTGCATGGAGCACAAGCTGCCGCTGATCGTCTTCGACTACAAGGTGCCGGGCAACATCACGCGCGCCGTGCGCGGCGAGCCGATCGGCACGCTGGTCAGGGCCTAGCTGGCAGCCTGATCCGGCAGAGCACCACCAAGGACCACGAGGAACACCATGGATCTGGACACCATCCTGCTCGAGTGCGAGGAACGCATGCAGAAGTCGGTTGACTACCTGCAGCGGGAACTGCGCGGCCTGCGCACCGGCCGGGCCAGCACGGCCCTGCTCGAATACGTGAAGGTCGAGTACTACGGCAGCATGACCGACCTGCGCGAGCTCGCGGCGATCAGCGTGCCCGAGGCATCGCAACTGCTCTGCAAGCCCTTCGATCCGAGCGCGAAGGCCGCGATCATCCGGGCGATCGAGACCAGCGGCTTGGGCCTGAATCCCCAAGCCGAGGGCAACCAGATCCGCATCAACGTGCCGCCGCCGTCGGCCGACCGCCGCAAGCAGCTCGCGGGCCAGGTGAAGAAGCTCGCGGAGGAATCCCGCGTGTCGATCCGCAACGAGCGCCGCGACGCGAACAAGGCGATCGACCTCGCGAAGGCCGATCCCAAGGTCAAGGTCAGCGAGGACCAGGCCAAGGGCGCCAAGGAATCCGTCGATGACCTGACCAAGCAGTTCACCACGCGCATCGACGAGATGGCCGCGAAGAAGGTCGCGGAAATCGAGGAGATCTGAGCGTCATGCGGGTGCCGACCGGCCATCCGCCCATCCACCGCCGGGAGGCCTGAGCATGCGCTGCCCGAATCCCGACTGCACCGCCGTCGATACGAATGTCGTCGACAGCCGCCCCGCCGAGGAAGGCGGCGCGGTCCGGCGGCGCCGCGAATGCAAGGCCTGCGGCCGGCGCTTCACGACCTTCGAGCGCATCGAGCGCGCAGAACGGCTCATGGTGATCAAGCGCGATGGCTCGCGCGTGGCCTTCGATGGCGAGCGCGTGCTGGCCGGCATCCAGCAGGCGTGCTCGAAGCGGCCCATCGAGGCCGCCATCATGGAGCGGATCGCCACGCTGGTCGAGGACGAACTTCATCGGCGATTCGCCCGCGAAGTCGACAGCGCCGAGATCGGCCGCTCGGTCGCCGTCAAGCTTCGCGAAGTGGATCCGGTCGCATACATCCGCTACGCAAGCGTGTACTACGCCTTCCGCTCCGTCGAGGACTTCGCCGCCGAGATCACCGCGCTCCAGGAACGGCCGCCCGTGGGCGACCACCCCACGCTCTTCGGCGAAGGCAAGCCCAAGTCCTGATCAGGCCGTGGCGCGGTACCTTCCGCCCCCATGCCTCGCATCACGCTTCCTGACGGAACCATCAAGTCCTACGACGCCCCAGTGACCGCCGCGCAGGTCGCCGCCGACATCGGCGCCGGCCTCGCGAAGGCCGCCCTCGGCGCCAAGGTCGACGGCACCCTCACCGACCTGGCCACCACGCTCGACCGCGACTGCGCGCTGGCGATCGTCACCATGAAGCGCCGCGACGGCGGCATCGATCCCGAGGCCCTGACGCTCCTGCGCCACAGCGCTG
>JASGCG010000345.1 GCA_030054235.1 Bacteroidia bacterium | reverse complement strand
TGGTTCTTCCCTGCGCTCGCGTCGACAGGCACCAGCCGCACCTCTGCCGCCATCGCCAGCGCCGCGTTCTACCTGACCGGAGACGCCGACGGCGGAGTGCCGGCTTCCAACGTCTGTGTCGTCCCGCTTGAAACCGCCAACGGCTTCCAGCCTTTGAATTCGATCAACGAGGATGCCCCGGAACAGGGCCAGGCCATCCGCGACGCCATCAGCCAGGGCATCGACGCTGGCCTCAGTTTCGTCTTCTCGGCCGGCAATGCGGCCCAGATCGTTGCGCCAGCCCAGGTCCGTGGCGATGAGGAACCGACCGGAACCGACACCCAGAACAGTGTCGTGGTCGGTGGCGTGTGGCCGGGATTCCAGCTGCAGTTGCCGACGGCCGCGGCGCCAGCCCCCGAGGAGGGCCCCCCACCGCCGCCCGACAGCATCGTGATGGGCCAAGCCGTGAAGGCCCCAGCCGTTCTCCCCGGCAATGACTACTGCCGCGTCGGGATGAGCAACTACCTCAACCCCGAACCGGAAGAGGGAACCAACAACCTCACCATCTCCGGATGGGGCACCGGCGTCTGTGCGGCCGGCTACGGTGATCTGTTCCTCGGTGATGATGCCACGTCGGGCTACACCGGAACCCCCACCGCCCCGGAGCGCACCAACCTGCGTCGCTACACGGCGAGTTTCGACGGCACCTCCGCCGCAGCCGCCATGATCGGGGGCGCTGCGGTGCTTCTGCAGGAGTTCGCCAAGCTCCAGTTCGACGGGCTCGGCATCCCGCCGGAGCAGCTCCGGAACGTGCTGACCGGCACCGCACCGGGACAGGGTGTGGCCAGCTCGATCTTCCCGCAGTGCGGCCAGACCACTCCGCCGAACGTCTCGACAGTCCCCAAGTGGGGCGACACCAACGCGGAGGACACGGGGATCGCCTCGGTCCGCGGATTCCCCAATCTCCGATTCATGGCCCTCGAGGTGAACACCGGAGAGTGGTTCGATCCCTCGAACGATGCGCAGGTCGAGCTGATCACGGGCAAGGAAGTCTCGCAGATCAACCCGTACGCGATCAGCGTTGCCGATGACTTCTACCTCAAGGCGCGATCGGTCCGGGCGCGCGGCTCGTCCGGCGGCTTCGGTCCGAGCGTTCCCTACGTGCTGCCCAACCGGGTCGTCGATGTCCAAGTCTCGCGCAACACCGGCTTCACCTCTCCCGATGAGGCGGCGAAGATCAACATTCAGGGCCGGACCACGATCTTCGGTTCGGGACTGACCCTCTGCATGGTGTTCGTGTACAACGCGGAGTCCCGGCGCTGGGAACTGTGGCTGCCTGAGGACAACGAGATCCAGGTGCTCCAGGGATCCCAGCCTTCCGACTGGGTCGTCCAGAGCCCCGGCTGCTCGCCTGCGAGCGCGTACGTCGTCAGCGACCAAGGCGCCCTCAAGGTGTTCACCCGTGTGGTTACCATGGCGGGCGGCACGGGCGCGAACTACCAGTGCTGGCACGACCAGATCAAGGTGCAGATCAATGCCGTGGGCGAGCTCTACACGGTCGGTGACTGCGGCGGCGCAGCCGGACAGCCCTGATCCATTGCTTCGATCCATCCAGGGCCCTCATGCACGCGCATGGGGGCCTTGTTCATTCCTATGATCCGCCGCATGCACTCGAGTTTCCGTGAACGCACGATCGACGGGGTGACCTACCTCGAGTGCACCCCCTTGCGCGATGCGGGCTTCGTGCATGCCTTCAGCACGCGGCAGTCGGGCGAGAGTGTTGAACCATTCGACTCGTTGGACCTGCAGCGGCCGGGCGCTTCGCCGGAGCGGCGGGAAGAACTGGAGCGCAACACGCGACGATTCCTCGATGCGATCGGATTGACCGACCGCGGCTTGGCCGACGCGCAGCAGGTCCATGGCAAGCTCGTGCTGGAGCCGAGCGCCTGCGGTCTCTGCGGTGCGGGCGATGCGCTGGTGGCAGAGTCGGGCGGGCCGGCCATCGGCGTCCGCAGCGCCGACTGCGTGACCGTGCTCGTGGGTGATCCATCGACCGGGCGCGTCGCCTCGATCCACGCAGGCTGGCGTGGCGTGGTGGCCGGCGTGGTCGGGGCGGCGATCCGCACCATGTCCGAGCGGGGATCCAAGCCCCGCGAGCTGGTTGCGGCCGTTGGACCGGCCATCAGTGCCGCGCGGTTTGAGGTCGGTCCCGAGGTCGTCAGTGCGTTCGTGGCCGCCGATCTGGCCGAGTGCGCCATGCCCACGGCAGGCGCCAAGGCCTTCGCGGACCTCGAGAAGGCGGTCTGCTTGCAGATCGCCCGGGAAGGACTCCCGGCGACGTCCATCCACGCCTGCGGTTGCTGCACGGCCGCCGAACCCGCCCGGTTCTTCAGCCATCGCCGGGATGCCGGACTCACCGGGCGCATGCTCTCCGTCATCGCCCCGCGCGACTGATTCAGGCACAGACCTTCCCCCGCGGTTCAGGATTGGTTAGGCTTCGCACGCCTCGTTGCCTCGTGGGAATCAACATGTCGCAAAGCCAAGAACCGGACCAGGTCCGGCGTCTTCATGATGCCAAGATGCAGTTCGTCGAGTCGTGGGCGGACATGGGTGT
>JASGCG010000344.1 GCA_030054235.1 Bacteroidia bacterium | reverse complement strand
ACGTCCGCACGAACTGCCCCCGCAACTGCAGCGGCGAACCCCGGACCTGGAGCAGGACCACGTCACCGATCGCTCGCTCGATGTCAGCAGCGGCCTGCAACGTGGGCCGCACGCCCTCGAAGAGCTCCACAAACGAACGCCCCAGAGCCTGTGGGACCACTCGTCGCAGGCTGCGCCCCACCGCCACGATCTCGCCGGCTGGGCCGATCGTGACCTGGAACGGGAAGAGCTCGTCGATGAGGTCGCGCATGGCCATCGCTCAGGCAGCCTTGCTTGCCCGGACTCGGAAGGAATCGGCCGCTGCGCCAGCGTCCTTCGAGGCGATCTGCTCGACGGTCACCGATTCCCCGAAGAGCGCCCCGATGCCCTCGATCAAGCCGACCACGAAGGGTGCAAGCCCGGGCCGATGACTCTGGTAGTCGACCACCACCGCGTCACCTTCGGGCCGCACCTTGAACGACGGCGGCTTGAGGTCAGGGAAACTGATCGCGATGCGCGCGTGCATGGCGTCGAGCGCCGTCAGGAGTTCGTAGGTGCTGCCGCCGCTGGCCAGCATGATCTTGCCCCACGGTCCACGCTTGGCATAGGCCACCCAATAGACGCCGAAGGCCCGCAACAGGTCCGGCACCGGAGCCTGAAGGTGCTCGCTCAGCGCCCCGGCGAGTGCGTAGGTCACCTCGTCCGGGTACTGCTTCATCGTGATGAAGGCTGGGTCCGAAATGCCAGCCTTCTGGCGGACCGCGGCCCACGTCTCGGCGCCGAACCGTTCCGTCACCAGCGCCTCAAGTGCCTGATTGACCATGCCGTACATGCGTGCGTCCTTTCGTGCCCGAGGCTACTCATGATGCATCGGGCCGATCGACGCATCGGCACCATCAGCGATGCGGAAAAACCCGAAGCTTGACCCACTGCCCTCCAAAACGGCCGGAGGGCACCCAGATGGGTGCCCTCCGGACTCGATTCCTCAGGACTGGCTCGGTATCACTGGCAAGGCAGGTTAAAGACGGCCAGCAGAGCGCCAAGGTCGGCACCGTCGGTGACACCGTCGCCGTTCAGGTCGCCGCCGGCGGTACCCCAGCCCGCGAGCAGCGCGCCGAGGTCGGCACCGTCACGCTGGCCATCGCCATTGAAATCGCCGTCGCAGGGGTTGCCCTCGGGGCCGCTGATGTTGAGCGAGCCAGCGACCGTGGTGGTCGCCGTCGTGCTGAACTGGCCGAGGCAGATGTAGTACGTGGTGCCAGCGACCAGATCCTGCGTCAGCGGGAAGCCGGCGAACGAGCCGGTTGCGCCGTTGTTGGTGGCATCGATGAAGCTGGCAAAGTTGCCCGTGCCGCCGCTGGAGCACAGCGGCGCATCGTCGTTGTAGGCGATGCAGTTGAAACGCGAGCCCGCACCCGGGCACGCCGTGCCGATGGCCAAGAGCGTATCGCCGTTCGCACCACACGTCTTGAACGCAAACTGCCCGGTGGCCGTCGGCGTGAACGCGTACCAGAGTGACTTCTGGAACGTGACGGTCGCCGTGTCGGCCAGATTGCTCTGGACGACCTGCGCGCCGTTGTTGCCCACACCCGTGTCGAACGCGTTGTCGCCGTAACCGGCGACGGTCGCGTTCACGCACGCGCCGATCGGGGGAGCGGTCACCGCGACGCTGACCGAGGTGGTCAGACCGCTCGAGGCGCTGGAACCACCCGCGACCACGTACACCGGCACGCCGGCGGTCAGGGTCAGGGTGGCGGACGAACCCAGTCCACCGCACGCCGGAGCGCCGCACGCAAGCTCGCTCGCGAATGCATCGCAGCCCGACATCACGGCCATCTGCACGCCAGCGCCCGACACGCAGCTCTCGAAGGTGTACGAACCCGAGTCGCCGGGGGTGAACTTGTAGTAGTTCGCGCCGTCGATCGTTCCACAGGACACCGACAGGTCCGCAGCGTCAGCGCGGTACGGCTTGCTGTTGGCACCGTTGGCAATCGTCGGGTTGGTCGCTGCACACGGGTCATACGCCGGCGGCGGGCCGCCAGTGTTGCCGGCGACGATCGACGTGCCCGGGATGCTCTCGTAGGCATAGTCGACCAGCGTGCGCGTCATCGCCGTCCCTGCGCTGCCAGATGCACCCATGTCGAAGCGCATCCAGCCGTAGTGGGTCGTACCGGCCGACGACACGAACTTGAAGCCGATCATGTTGGTCGCGCTGTACTGCCAGCCAGCCGAAGCGGTGGCGTACACGTTGGCCGTGCCCGTGTTGTAGGAACCAGTGCTGCCGATCACGGTGCCAGCGGCGATGTTCCCCGCAGGGCCTGTGGTCTGCCCGGTTTGGCGCAACTGGCCGCCACCGGTCGAATTGAAGAAGTTCATCCCGCCCGCGGTCGAGTAGGGATTCACGTCCCAACCAGGAACGCCCGAGCCCGGGCCGTTGCTGAGCTGACCGGTCTCCACGTTGATGTAGCAGCCATCGATGTCGACGGCGCACACGAAGTTCACCGGACCGCTGTAGACAACATCCGCAGCGGCAGCACCGGCAAGGCACAGCGCGGCAGTCGCCGCGAAGTGCAGTTCAAGCTTCAGGTTCTTCATCTTCTCTCCAGTCTCCAAGGT
>JASGCG010000022.1 GCA_030054235.1 Bacteroidia bacterium | reverse complement strand
GTGCAAGGGATCGAGGCCCTCAGGCCTATACTTTCCGCTCGCCTTCACCGGGCACCACCACACCATGACCACGCTCTCCTCGACCACGCCGACCGCTTCCAAGGCCCTTCACGCCCTCGCGCCGACCGACACGTTCATCCGGCGCCATGTCGGGCCGAGCGAGCCCGAGATCGTCGACATGTTGACGGCGCTCGGGTGTGCCTCGCTGGATGAGCTCAGCGCCCAGGCCATCCCGTCGGGCATCCGCATGGCGCACCCCCTGCGCATCGACGACCCGACCAACACGCTCGGCGTGAGCGAGCGCGGTGAAGCCGAGACGCTGGCCGCACTCCACCGCATCGCGCAGCAGAACCAGGTCTGGCAGACGTGGATCGGCATGGGCTACGTGGGCACGATCGTGCCAGGCGTGATCCAGCGCAACATCCTCGAGAACCCTGGCTGGTACACCGCTTACACCCCCTACCAGGCCGAGATCGCCCAGGGCCGGCTCGAGGCGCTTCTCAACTTCCAGACGATGATCACCGAGCTCACGGGCTTGCCGCTCGCCGGTGCATCGCTGCTGGATGAGGGCACCGCCGCCGCCGAGGCGATGACGATGTGCCGCTCGATCGCCGCCGCCACGCACGACCACTTCTTCGTCGATGCCGGGTGCCACCCCCAGACGATTGCGGTCGTCCAGACCCGCGCGAGCGGACTCGGCATCACGGTCATCGTGGGCGACCCGATGACCGCCGAGTTCGCGGGCAAGCCCTTCTGCGGCACGCTGCTGGCGTACCCCGCGACCGATGGATCGGTGCGTGAGTTGCGCGGCGTGGCCGAGCGTGCGCATGCCGCGGGCGCGCAGGTCGTGGCCTGCTGCGATCCGATGGCGCTCGTCATGCTCGTTCCCCCGGGCCAGTGGGGCGCGGACATCGCCGTCGGCAGTGCCCAACGCTTCGGCGTCCCGATGGGCTTCGGCGGACCGCACGCCGCCTTCATCGCGACCAAGCCTGAGCACGTCCGCCGCATGCCGGGTCGCCTCATCGGCATCAGCCGCGACGCCACCGGCGCGCCTGCCCTGCGCATGGCGATCCAGACGCGCGAACAGCACATCAAGCGCGACCGCGCGACGAGCAACATCTGCACCGCGCAGGTGCTGCTCGCCGTCATGGCCGGCATGTACGGCACCTACCACGGGCCCGATGGCTTGCGCCGCATCGCCGGCCGCATCCATGCCGCGACCTCCACGCTCGCCGCTGCCGTGGCCAAGCTCGGCCACACGGTCCTCAACGACACGTGGTTCGACACGCTGCGTGTGCGCCTGGCCGGCTCGCCCGGTGGCTTCGCATCGGCGCTTGCGTCGCGCCGCATCAACGTGCGGCACTTCACGGATGGCACCGTGGGCGTCACGCTTGACGAGACGATCACGACTGCATCGCTCGAAGCCCTGCTCGGCGCCTTCGCCGCTGCCGTGGGCAAGCCCACGCCCGCGCTCGAGGTGCCTGCGTCTCCCGTGCTCCCGGGCACGCTCCAGCGCACCGATGCGTTCATGACGCAGGATGTCTTCAACAGCTACCACAGCGAACACGAGCTCCTGCGCTACATCAAGCGCCTCGAGAGCCGCGACCTCTCGCTCTGCCACAGCATGATCCCGCTGGGCTCGTGCACGATGAAGCTCAACGCGACCAGCGAGATGGTCCCCGTGACCTGGGCCGAGTTCGGCAACATCCATCCCTTCGCGCCCAGCGACCAGTGGAAGGGCTACGCCACGATGTTCCGCCAGCTCGAGGACTGGCTCAAGGAAGTGACGGGCTTCACCGCCGTCAGCCTGCAGCCCAACGCGGGCAGCCAGGGCGAGTACGCGGGCCTGATGGTGATCCGCGCCTATCACGAGCACCGCGGACAGGCCAACCGCACCGTCTGCCTGATCCCCGAGAGCGCACACGGCACGAACCCCGCCAGCGCCGTCGTCGCGGGCATGACCGTGGTTCCCGTCGGCTGCCTGCCCAACGGCGAGATCGACCTGGCCGACCTCAAGGCCAAGGCCATTGAGCACGCCGCGAACCTGGCGGCGGTCATGATCACGTATCCGAGCACCCACGGCGTGTTCGAGGAGAACGTTCGCGAGACCTGCGAACTCATCCACGCGCACGGTGGCCTCGTCTACATGGACGGCGCCAACATGAATGCGCAGGTCGGCCTGACGCGCCCGGGCGACATCGGTGCCGATGTCTGCCACCTGAACCTGCACAAGACCTTCTGCATCCCGCACGGCGGCGGCGGCCCGGGCATGGGCCCGATCGGCGTGAACGACACGCTCAAGCCCTTCCTGCCGGGTCACCCGGTCTCGAACCCCGCCAGCGCAGGCGCGCACGCGATCGGCCCGATCAGCGCCGCTCCGTACGGCAGCGCGAGCATCCTGCCAATCAGCTGGATGTACATCGCGATGATGGGTGGCCAGGGCCTCACGCTGGCCACGCAGGTCTCGATCCTTGCCGCCAACTACATGGCCAAGCGCCTCGAATCGCACTACCCCGTGCGGTACGTGAATGCGAACGGCCGCTGCGCGCACGAGTTCATCATCGACTGCAACGCGTTCGACAAGAGCGCGGGCATCAAGGTCGATGACATCGCCAAGCGCCTCATGGACTACGGCTTCCATGCGCCGACCATGAGCTGGCCCGAACCCGGCATGCTCATGATCGAGCCGACCGAGAGCGAATCGAAGCCCGAACTCGACCGACTGTGCGATGCGCTCATCTCGATCCGCGAGGAGATCCGCGCCATCGAGGACGGCCGCATGCCGCGCGACTCGAACCCGCTCAAGCACGCGCCGCACACTGCAGCGGTCGTGGCCTCGGATTCGTGGAACCGCCCGTACACCCGCGAGCAGGCCGCATGGCCCGCAGCGTGGCTGCGCGACCACAAGTTCTGGCCCGCGGTCAGCCGCGTCGACAATCCGTACGGCGACCGAAACCTGGTCTGCACCTGCGACAGCGTGAAGGCGTATGCCTGACGGGCGCGGTCCCGCCCTGCTGGATCAACGGCGCGCGCTCGAGACCCTCGTGCGCACCCATGGTGCGCAAGCGCTTGCGGTGGCGCGCCAGTTCGCGGCGACGGATGCCGACGCCGAGGACATCGTGCAGGATGCGCTGCTCCAGGCATGGCGCCGCTGGGACACCTTCCGCGGTGATGCTGCGCGCTCGACGTGGCTGCACACGATCGTCACGCGCGTGGGCCTGAAGCGGCTGGCCAAGCGACGGCGTCGCCAGCGCCTGGCACCGACCTTCTCCGCCGTGTCGCCCTTCGGTGACCGGCAGGTGATGGATCTGCCCGATCGGCGCGGCAGTGCCTCGATCGACCGGATCCTCGATGGCGAGGCACTCGCGCAGATGCGAACGGCCATGCTCAGGCTGCCTGCGCCGTGGCGGGCGGCACTCGTGCTGCGCGACGTGGCGGGGCTTGAAGCCGTCGATGCAGCGCATGCGCTCGGCATCGGCATCGCCACGCTCAAGACCCGGCTGCATCGTGGCCGGCTCGCGCTGCGCAAGGCGATGATGGATCACGTGCCGGTACGGCCCGCGCCAGCCCCCATCTACGAGCGCGAGACCTGCGCTGAACTGCTGCGGCTGAAGTTGCAGGCGCTCGAGGACGGGCGCATCACCCCTGAGCTGCGTGCGGTGACCTGCGAGCGATGCAGGAGCGTGTTCAGGGAACTCGACCTGGCCGCAGGATCCTGCGATCGGCTCTTCATGACGACCGATCGGGCCACGACGCGGGCCAGACTCATGGGTGTGCTGGACAGGCTCCGGACGATGGATCGCATGAGTGGGCGCGGGGCGCATTCCATGGCAGCTTCCCCATCAGGATCGCCAGGCCGCAGAAGCCCGTCGCGCCGGCGAACACCAGGCCGACGCCCATGAAAGCGGGCACGACGAGGAACCACGGCGACACGAAGGTGCCGAGTGCCGTGCCTGCGGCGACGAACGTTCCGATGACGAGCTGCACCTGACGCATCACCGACACTCCGCTTGCACGCATTCGGATCGTGGGGAGCCCCGCGGCGCGCCAGGCCTCGATGCCCCCAACCATCGTGAGTGAGCCCGGCACGAGCGACGCGGCTTCCGCACTGCGCTTGCCGCCCTTGCAATGCAGGATGACCTGTCGACCCTTCGGCGGCAGCTCGCCTGCCTTGATGCGACCGAGCGGCAGGTGGATGGAGCCGGCGATCGCCTCGCTCGCGCGCTCGTCGGCTTCGCGTACATCGATCAGCAGGCAGTTCCCGCACCTCAAGTGCTCATGGACCTCGGCCGGCGTGATGGTGTTGGGCATGCCCGCTTGGAGCCCGCGATCCAGAACCTGGTTCCACATTCCTGGTCAGTCACGCCCCCGGACCCCGTACCCTCTCGGCATGTTCGGCCCGAGCCCTTCGCCCCTGGAACCCCGCCCCGACTGGTCGCATCTGGTCCCCGCGGTCCTGCGGCACCCCCGCGCAGAACTCGAGGCCGGCTTCAAGCGCCTGCGCACGATGCTGGTGACCGAGAGCGCTCAGACCAAGGAGATGATGGAGATCTACGGGCGCGCGGCACGAGGCCAGGCCGCAAGCGCGGACATCGACCGGGCCAACCGGCAGTTCGGTGATCTGCTCCGCATGGCCGGGCTCGGCGCGTTCTTCGCCGTCGTGCCCGGCAGCGCGCTGCTCTTGCCGCTGGCCGTGACCACTGCGCGCAAGCTCGGCATCGACCTGCTCCCGGACAGCTGGGAGCAGCAGGCTGGCCTGCCCGTCGATGGTGGTCCTGACGATCCGGTCAAACCAACGTCAGAGTCCTGATCAGGCGTCGGCGTGCTCGGTCACACCCTGGATGCGCCCGATCGCGCCGCGCAGGCCATCGGCCCGCATCGCCACGCTGACCACGGGGCTCTGCAGCAAGCCGACGATGTGCGCGCGCAGGTAGGACGGCGCGGCAGCGAGGGTGGCCGCCTGGCGGACGGCCATCGCATCGAGCGCCGCGGGTTCCATCTCGCTGAGCAGCGGTGCCGTGTTGGTCAGGCGCAGCTCGATGTCGGCGGCGAACGCATCAAGCTCGCTCGGCACGTCGAAGGGGAACGACCGCGCCGTCGCGTGGGCCACATCGGCCATCTGCTTCTTGCCGACCTTGGGGTTGAGCAGGCCAGTGAGCAGCATGACGAAGCGCTCGCGGTGATCGGCGAACGCGCCGAGGATCTCCTCGTGCGACGGGCCCTCGCTGCGGAACGCGATGGATTCACGATCGTCGCTGCGGTTGCAGCCGATCTCGAGCTTCCACTCGCCGGCGCCGACGGCGATCTGCCGTGGATCGATCAGGGCGACCGTACGCGCACCGGCGAAGGTGTCGGGCGCTTCGCTGTCGCGGCCCGAGACGAGGTAGGGCTTCGACTCGGGCGTGAAGACGCCACGCTCGAAGAGCCGCGAGACGCGTGAACCGTCGGCGCCGTGCGCAACCAGGTTCCACTCGACCGGAGCGGGCACCGGATCGTCGTCCGAAGGAAGCCACACGACCTCGAAGAGCGGATGGCCGGAGCCGGCATAGCGGCGCACGTAGAAGCGGCCACGGCCGCGTGGGCGCTCGACGCCCGGGGTCAGCGCCTCGAGCATGCGCTGCACGGTGTCGCGCTCATCCTGCGTGAAGCCCGACGGATCGCGCAGCACGCGCGAGCCGACCTCGAAGAGCTTCGCGAGCACCGCGGGTTCGGCGCTCGTCTGTCCCGCGGGCGGGTAGAGGAAGCGGAAAACATCCAGATGCACCTTGCCCGCGCTCAGGCCACTGTCGACGAGGGCTTGGGCGATGAGTGCGCGATCGGGGCCGCCGACCATGCGCTCATCGAGCACACGCCGCGCGCCCGCCACATCACCGGTGGCCACGTGCGTGGCGCACAGGCCCTTGAGGGCCTCGTGGGCGGGACGCGTCTCGTTGATCGCCTCGCGCACGGCATCGGGGAAGTTGAAGAACTTCTGCGTCGAGAGCGCGTCGATCGCTGCAGCGAATTCGCGGCGCGCGTGATCGAAGCGACCGCGCGCCAGCTCGAGCATGCCGCGGGCCAGCTCGGGAAGGCCCGGCGCTGCACCGGCGGTGCGTGCCGTGGCGTGCTGCTCGGCAGCTTCGAGGTTGCCCTGCCCGATCTCGAGGATCGCCAGGAACGGACGCGCCACGCTGTCGACGCGGTCGGATCCCGACACCGCGCGCGTGAGGTGCGTGCGCGCCATGCCGACGAGGTCTGCATCGTGCGTGGCAGCCAGGCGCAGGCCGCGCGCCAAGTCCGCCAAGCCCTCGCCCTCGACCAGATCAAGCGACTCGCGGCGGATCGCCTCGGCCTTGGTGGCCAGATCCGTGTCGCTCGCGCAGTGCGGCTGCACGGCCAGCGCGGCGCGAAGCACCGTACGGCTCCAGACCGGATCGCGCTTGGTCCAGCCATGCCACTCGATGGCCACCGTCAGTGCGGGACGCCACTGCGAAGCCGCGAGCAGGCGCGAGACGGCGCGCTCGACATCGCCATCGGTGACCATGCCGGCCTCGGCGCGGCGCAGGAGTTCCCACTCGATCTTGTGCACGAAGTGGGCGACCTTCGCGTGATCACCGCGCTTCTCGTAAGCAGCGATCAGCAGCTGCGCAGCGGTGAGTGCCGCGGCGCGGACCTCTTCGTTGGCCGAATGCAGCGAGAGTCGGTTCAGTTCGGTCTCGGCCTCATCGAACCGCTGTTCGCGGGCGCGCAGGAGCGCGATCGCATCACCAGCGACGCCGCCCACGCCGACCAGCTCTTCGGCTCGCTTCAGGTCCTCGCCCTGGCCGCGCTCAGCCAAGAGCCGCACGAGACCCGAACGCTGAAGGTGGCCATCGGAGCCGCGCGTCGACAGTGCCTGCTCGTACAGGCCCTTCGCGAACGCGAAGAGGCTCTCGCTGCGGTGGCGGCGCCATTCCTTCGCCACACTGGACGCGGTGATCGGGCCCGCAGCCGCGACCGGCGACGCGGTGGGCACGGTCGAACCAACCGGAATCATGATCGGTGCAGCGGGAATCGCGGACGTGACCGGCGCGGCAGCGCGCGGCAGCACGGGAGCCGGAACCGGCGCCGCAGGGACCACTGCGATCGGTGCAGGCGCGATGGGTGCAGGTGCGGCAGGAACTGGCGCCACGGGCACCACCGGGATCGGCGCGACAGGCGCCACCGGCACCGGAACGACGGGAATCACAGGCGCAGCAGGAATCACAGGCTCAACAGGTGCAACCGCCATCGGCTTGGGCGCCTCGACGGCATCGAGCTCAGCCAGGTCGCCCAGCTCGGGAAGGTCGAGTTCCGTATCGCTCTTCATCGGCGCACCAGTCATGGGCTTGGCGGGGCTGAGGTCGTCGTCGGCCAGCGGATCGATCGACGATGCCGCGGGCTCAGCCATCGGCGTCGTGATCGGCATGCTCGCCGGGCGCGCACCCGCTGGGCCACGAGGACCGGGCTTCGCGCCGGCGGCTGCAGCAGGCTGCTTGGCCGACTTCGCTGCCGACTGCTTCGACGATCCTTCCTTCGCTGCGTCGCCGCCATCATCCTTGTCGCCACGCATCCAGAGCACGGCACCGACGATGATCGCGATCGCGATCGCACCGACGGCGATGCCCGCGGCGAGCACGATCGGATCGTCATAGGGCAGGCCCATGATCGTTCCGGCAGCCTCGTCGCCGGCCGACGGATCGTCAGCCGGAGCGGTGTCCTGCGCGTGGGCGATCGCCAGCATGGCGAGGCTCGAGCAGAAGGTGGCGGAGTGCAGCAACGAAGCGCGGATGGCCATGTCTGGATCCCTTCGGATGGTCGTTCGAACGGCGGAAGTGCCAAGGTACGGGCGTGCGTGTCCCCCTGCAATGAACGCGAGCCGCCGCCTTGTGGTTATCGGTTCGATGCATCTGCGGCGCGGACGACGGTCGCAGGGCCGCGGGGCAGTGAACCGAACGGACGTGGCGCTCAGCTCGCCCCGATCAGGTGCGAGAACGCGCTCGCGAGCCCCAGGAAGACGAGGAACGACATCGTGTCGGTCACCATCGTGAGGAAGATCGTGCTCGCGGTTGCCGGGTCGGCGCCCATGCGCTTCATGAGCAGGGGCAGCGTGCTGCCGGTCAAGCAGCCGATCATCAGCGTGCACGCCATGCTCAGGGCGATGACCGCGCCGATCTGCCACGGCCGACCCAGCGCGAGCTCGATGCCCGCGACCGCGCCGCCCACCAGCACGCCGCAGATGATGCCGTTGACCAGCCCCACGCTCGTCTCACGCACGATGTGCGGCAGCGCACGCCGCGGGCGGATCTGGTCGAGCACGATGCCGCGCAGCGTGACCGCCAGGCTCTGCTGGCCCGCATTGCCCGACTGATTGGCGATGAGCGGCATCATCGCCGCGAGCACCGCGATCTCCTCGATCAAGCCTTGGTAGCGCAGCACCACCAGCGCTCCGATGCTGCTGGTGAAGAGGTTCACGAGCAGCCAGGGGAACCGGCCGCGGAACTTCACGCCCACGCTCGAGTAGACCGCTTCCTCGCGACCGGCACCCACCATGCGCTGGGCATCCTCGGTGCCTTCGGCTCGGATGATGTCGATCACGTCGTCGACGGTCACGACGCCGAGCAGGCGATGGTGCGCATCGACGACCGGCAGTGCCGCGTAGCGGTAGCGCTCGAACTCGCGCGCCACTTCCTCGCGGTCGATGTCAGGCGCGATCGCATCGACGGTGCGCTCGCAGATGTCGGCGATGCGGTCGCTGGGCTTGGCCACAAGCAGGCGGCGCAGGCTGATGATGCCCTTGAGATGGCCCTTGGCATCGGTGACGAACGCATGCTGCAGGATTTCCGCGCCATCGTGGCGGCGAATCGACTCGGTGGCCTCCGCCACCGTCATCGCCTCGCGCACGCTGAAGTGCTGCGTGGTCATCATCCCGCCCGCACTGTCGGGCGCATAGACCATCAGCTCGCGCAGCCGTCGCGCCTCGCCCGAAGCCATGCTCGCGAGCAAGCGCTCGCGATCGCGCACCGGCAAGGCCTGCAGCAGGTCCGTCGCGTCGTCGGGAGCCATCTCCTCGAGGAACTTGCCAGCCAGCGCAGGCTCGTCGTCGATCAGGTCCTGCAGCATGCTCACCGCCAGCGGCGTCTGCATGTAGGCGAGCGCCTCGGCGGCCGCATCGACGTCCATCTCGGCGAGCACCTCGACGGCCTCGGTCTCGCGCAGCGACTCCAGCGTGACGGCGGCGTCCGCAGGCTCCTGCGCCTCGACCGCGTCAGCAAGCTCGGGCACGTCGATGGAGTGCTGCATGAGCTCCTCCACGCGAAGGTCCTCGGCACTCGGCTCGCCCGGCGCCTCGAGTTCCACGCCATCCGCGGCCGGCGTCCCGGTCGTGGGTTCGATCGTGGTCTCGTCATCTCGCTCGGGCATCGCCGGAGCCTACCCGCGCACCTGCGCACGGAACCTGCATCGGGTTCAATGCTGCCATGGACCGGCTCATCACCCATGACGTGCTCGACGATGGAGCGCTGCACCGGATCACGCTCTGCGACGATGCCCGTCGCAACGCGCTCAGCCGGGCGATGTTCGATGAACTCGATGCGGCACTCGCCGCCACATCGGGCGCCATCGCCGGCAGGCAGGCCGCATCGTGCGTGCTGCTCGCCGCGACCGGACGCGCATTCTGCAGCGGCTTCGACCTCGGTGCGTGCGTGGCTGATCCATCGACCATGGGAACCTTCCTGCAACGGCTCTCCGCTGCGGTGCGCTCGCTGCGCTCCCTGCCCTGCCCCGTCGTGGCAGCCGTGCAGGGTCCCGCGCTCGCGGGTGGCTGCGCGCTCGTCACGGCATGCGACGTCGTGATCGCGGGACCGGGCGCTCGCTTCGCGTATCCCGTGCATCGCATCGGCCTGAGCCCGGCGATCAGCCTGCCCACGCTGCGTGGCCACACCGGGGGCGGTGCACGCACGGTCGCGCTGGCTCCCGAACCGCTCGATGCGGCTGCAGCGCGCGCGCTGGGCCTGGTGCACGAGCTCGTCGATGATCCGGCCGCGCTTGATGCTCGGGCGCTCGCCGTGTCACGCCAGCTGCTCGCCAAGGGACCGCAGGCCTTGGCCAGCATCAAGCGCTGGATGAATGCGCATGATGGTTCATGTGATGGCGATGCGCTCGATGCCACGCTCGCTGCAAGCATGGCGACCGGCTCGAGCGAGGAGTCACGCAGCATGCTGGCAGCCACGTGGGCCGCTATGCAGAAGCCGCGGTGAATCCAGGCACTGATGCGAGGGCGGCACGAATGGCGATGATCCTGTCGGAACCAACCTGATGGACCCGAAGCTCGTGCATCGTCCGCGGATCGAGTGGTGGCAGCTGCGCCGCCGGTGGCGCCGCTGGCGCGATGACCTGCAGCATCACGCAGCGCCCATGCAGCGCAGCCACTGGCAGAGCGTGGTGCTGGCGTGGATGTGGCGCTCCCTGGCCATCGCTCCCGTTCTGGCGATCACCGGCCACCTGCTCATCGAACGGCTGTCGGCATGGGGGCTGCTGGCGACCACGCTCGTGGCCTGGCCCGTGACGTTTGTCGTGTGCTGGCTTGGTGCGCTCATGGTGCGCTCGGTCCAGCTGTTCGTCTGGCGCCGCCGTGCCCGCATCGAGACCGGGCGCGCCGATCAGGGGCTCTGCCCCGGCTGCGGCCACATCGTCGACCGCGCAGGGTTCAGCGACCGTTGCCCCGAGTGCGGCTACTTCCTGCATCGCCGCTGATCGTGCGGCCGCGGCTACGCTCCCGGCCATGTCCACCCTCGTTTCGCTCGACGTCACCGATGGCATCGCCCGCGTCTGCATGCGCCGCCCCGAGGCGCGCAACGCGCTCTCCAAGGACCTCATCACGCAACTGCGCTCGACGATCGAAGCGCTGCAGACGCGCGCGGACGTGCGCGTGGTCATCCTCGAGGGCGACGGCAAGAGCTTCTGCGCGGGCATGGACCTGAAGGCCGTGGCGACTGATCCGGTGGCGATGGGCGACATGCTGCGCGCGCTGGCCGAAACCAGCCTCGCGATCCGCAAGCTGCCCATGCCCACGATCGCCAAGGTCCAGGGCGCCGCGATCGGTGGCGGCTGCGGACTGATGGTGGTGTGCGACTTCGGCGTCACGCACCCCGAGGCGAAGGTGGGCTACCCCGAGGTCGACCTGGGCATCTGCCCGGCGGTGGTGGCACCGTGGCTCGTCAAGAAGATCGGTGCCGGCCCCGCGCGCGCCATGCTGCTCCTGGGCGGAACCATGAGCGGCGCCGAAGGGCACGCCAAGGGCATCGCCAGCCACTGCGTGCCGCTGGATCAACTTGAGGCAGCCACCATGGCACTGGCGACCGGCTTGGCGAAGGGCGGTCCGCTCGCCATCCGCGAGACCAAGCGTTGGCTGTCCGTGCTCGACGGTTCCAACGACGAGGCTGCCATCCGCGAGGCGGCCGAGATCAGCGCCCGGATCATCCAAGGTGGCGAGGCGCAGGAGC
>JASGCG010000343.1 GCA_030054235.1 Bacteroidia bacterium | reverse complement strand
AGTGCGACGAGATCGCGATGGTGTTCGAGCTCGCGGCTGCCACGGTGTCCGCCAGCTGACCCCTGCGCTGACCCCGCCCTGCCCCCACCCTGAGTCCTGCCCTGACCCCGCTCTCACCCCCCTGGCCAAACCAATGACCACGACCTCGAGCGCACCACGCCGCGCCTCCGCCGGCCCGGCCGATCTTCCCCTGCCGTTGGGCTTCACCTGCTCCGGTGTCGCCGCCGGCATCAAGAAGTCGGGCGCCCCCGATCTGGGGCTGATCGTCTGTGCCAAGGGCGCCGTGGCTGCAGCCATGTTCACGCGCAACCTCGTGGCTGCTGCACCGATCCAGGTGTCGCGCACGAACCTCGCACGCAGCCGCGGTCATTGCACGGCGCTGCTGGTGAACTCCGGCTGCGCGAACGCCGCCACGGGTCCACGCGGCATGGCGGCTTGCCACGAGACCATCGATGCCGTCGCACGGCTGCTCGACTGCGCGCCTGATGCGGTGCTCGTGAACTCGACCGGCGTGATCGGCGTGCTGCTCCCGAGCGAACGGATCGTGTCGGCCCTGCCTGAGCTGCACGCGGGGCTCACGGCCGACTCCTGCGCACCGTTCGCCACCGCCATCATGACCACCGACACCCGCGCCAAGGCCTGCACACGGACCGTCGGCAACGTGCGAGTGACCGGTGTGGCCAAGGGCGCGGGCATGATCCACCCCGACATGGCCACCATGATCGTGGCCATCACCACCGATGCGGCGGTCGATGCTCCCACGCTCGATCGCATCCTGCGCCGCAGCGTCGATCGGAGCTTCCACCGCATCAGCGTCGACGGCGACACCAGCACCAACGACAGCGTCTTCGCCCTCGCGAGCGGACAGGCCGGTGCGTGCGATGAAGCGCTGCTCCAGGCTGCCTTCGACGAGGTCTGCACCGACCTTGCCCTGAAGGTCGTGCAGGATGGCGAGGGCTTCGAGCGCGGCATCAAGGTCACGGTGAATGGTGCCGCCACGCCCGCGGCGGCCCTTCAGGTCGCGCGCACCGTGGCCATGAGCCTGCTCGTGCGCACCGCCGTGACCGGCGGCGATCCCAATTGGGGGCGCATCCTGGCCGCGGCGGGTCGTGCCGGCGTGCCCTTCGATGTCGAGGATCTGCGCGTGGGCGCCAACGGCGTGCCGCTGTTCGAGCACGGCGCCCCAGCCGACAGCACCGCAGCCGACCGCCGCACAGCGTTCACGGCCGACGTCGTGCACATCACGATCGACCTCGGCCAAGGTGCGTGCAGCGATGTCTTCCACAGCTGCGGCCTGACCAAGCGCTACGTCGAGATCAACGCCGACTACACGACCTGAGCGCGCGCGAGCACGGCCTGCAGCGGCGCGCGCCACGGGTCCGGCACGATCGGCAGCATCGCAGCCGCCACGGGGGCCAGTTCGCTTGCCGGGCGCGAACTGCGCCACACGCCATGCTCGCGCAACGCCAGTGCCACCATGGCCACGTAGCGGACCGTGCCGGCCACGCGCAGCGACGGCGGCCACTCGGCGCGGACTGGACCATCGGAGCCATGGCGCTCGGCATCGATGGACTCGAGCGATTCCAAGCCGCCGGGCCGGGGCAGCCGCTCAAGGATTCCATCGACGAGGGACGCTGCATCGGACCGCGCCATCCACTGGCGGATGAGCACGTCGGTCGGCAACCGAGCGCCCAGCAAGGCCGCGTAGAGCGCGGCGCAGCGCGCATCATCCGGGCCGGCACCATCGGGAACCACCGCGCTCATGGCTGCAGGTACGAGAGCAGTGCCACCAGTTCGCGCTCGACGTCTGCCTCGGCAACCTGCTCGGCCGAGAGCACCCCGCGGAGCGCATCGAGCACAAGACCCCGCACGCGCGCCGTGGCATAGCGAGCCGCATCGACCGGAATCCCCAAGGGCGGCGCGCACTCCGCGTACGGCTTGCCGTTCAAGGAGTGCTCGATGAAGAGCGTCCATTCATGTGCACGCCCCTGCGCATCGAGCGCACGCTGTGCGGCCTCTGATGCCGCACGAATCAGGGATGCTGCGTACGCGCGATCGAAGGCGGCTTGGGCGTTGTCGGACTCGACGAGCTCCGCGAGCGAATCATCGGCGGCGCCCGCACGACGACGCTCGGCACGAATGCGATTCATGAGCTCGAAGCGCGCTGCCGTGCGGAGCCAGAGCCGGAACGGGCGCTCGGAGCGCTGCCAGCCATCGAGGAACGCCGGATCAAGGATCCGCGCGCAGAGATCCTGCACCACATCCTCGACATCAAGCCTGGCGCCGAAGGCCTGCAGGTAGCGCAGCAACGGTTCGCGATAGACGGCGGTGAGGCTGCCAGCGAGTTCGCGGCGCTGCTCCAGTGAGCCGTCGCGCGCCACGGTCAGCCACGAGCGGGCTGACGGCGGGAAGGAATCGCTGATGGGCGACGGCATGCAAAGATCGTAGGTTCAACGGCTACCTGCTGCGGATGTGACACCATGGGGATGAATCTGCACAAGAATTCCGTGCGCCCCCCGACGCCCCTTCGAGCCATGACTTCTTCCACGGGTCGGCAGCATTCCGGGGCTGCCGACGCCGTGCCGACCGCCCGATCCCGGTTCTCCCCC
>JASGCG010000342.1 GCA_030054235.1 Bacteroidia bacterium | reverse complement strand
CTTGCGGCCACGATTGCGGCATCGATCTTGGTGGGATCCTTGCCGCCAGCCTGGGCCACGTCGGGCTTGCCGCCGCCGCCGCCGCCGCACGCCACCGCGGCGACCTTGACCCAATCGCCGGCCTTGAGACCCTTGTCGATCCACGCCTTCGGGCACGCGGCCACGATCGCGACCTTGCCGGCGGCATCGTCCACGCCCATCAGCATGACCGGGCAGTCGGCGAGCGATGCCTTGGCGCAGTCCAGCGCCGCGAGCAGTGCCTGTCCATCGCCGGAATCGAGTCGCGCCACCATCGGTCCGCCCGGATGACGAGCGATCAACTCGCGTACCTGCGCCACGGCCTGCTCGCGCTCGACCTTCTCGTTGGCCTTGCGGCTTTCCTTCACGCGTTCGCGCAGCGCCTCGATCATCGGTGCGATTGATGCGCGATCGCTCGCGCCCAGGCCCAGCGAGCCTTCGAGCTTCACGATCTCGTTGACTTCGGCTGCGAGCGCGGCTGCATCCAGCCGTGAAGCCTGCACGCACCGCTCGACGAGCGACTGCGCCGCCAGCCGCGAGGCCTTAGCCGCCGCGCCGGTGAGCGCAAAGACGCGTCGGACGCCCGCGGCCAGCGCGCCTTCGCTCGCCAGGACGAAGTCCATCAACTCCGAGGTGTTTGCGACATGGGTCCCGCCGCAGAACTCGGTGCTCTGCAGGCGCCACGCGGCGTCGCCGGGGGCAGCCAGCAGCGCATCGACGGGGGCGCCGATGCTCACCACGCGCACCGGGTCGGGGTAGCGCTCGCCGAAGACTGCCCGAACACCCTGCACCGCGCGGGCCGCCTCGAGCGGCGCCGTCTGCGCATGCACGGCCAGGCCCTGATCGATGCACGCGCGAACGCGATCCTCGACCTGCTTGACCTGCTCGGGCGTGAGCGCCTTGCGCGCGGCGTAGTCAAAGCGCAGTCGATCCTGCGCGACGAGCGAACCGCGCTGCTCGACATCATCGCCCGCCACTTCGCGCAGGGCCAGATTCAGCAGGTGCGTGCCAGTGTGGTTCTGCGCCAGCGCAGCTCGGCGGTGTGCCGCAATCTGCACCGTGATGTCGTCGTTCACGTGCAGCGAGCCGCTGGTCGCACGGCCGATGTGCAGCACGTAGCCGCCCATGGACTGCGCATCGCGCACGTCGAAGGCGCCATCGTTGGCGCCGTGGATTGATCCATGATCGCCTTCCTGGCCGCCGCTCTCGGCATAGAACGGCGTGCGGTCCAGGACGAGCGCGCAGTCGGTGCTGCTGGTCGCTTGCACGAACTCGCGGCCGTCCCAGATCGCGCGGATGCGCGCGGTCATCGGCTTGGGCGCGTACTTCGCCGCGTCATCGGTCTGCGCTACGCCGAGCGTGGCGAGCTTGGCGATCGCATCGGGCGGGAAGTGCAGCGCTTCGTCACCGCCTGCGCCGCGGCGACTGGTCTCGCGGGCCTCTTCCATCAGGCGCTCGTAGCCCGCCGCATCGACGGCAAGCCCGCGCTCCTCGGCCATGACCTGCGTGAGGTCGATCGGGAAGCCCCACGTGTCGTGGAGGCGGAACGCGTCGGAGGCGGCGATCGTGGCGGGGGTCGACGCCCTGGCGCGTTCAGCTGCCTCACCGAAGAGGGCCAAGCCGCGATCGAGCGTGCGGCCAAAGGTCTCTTCCTCGTCGCGAATGATGTCGGCGGCTGTGCTCCACTTGGCAGCGATCTCGGGGAAGGCCTCGCCCAGCGTGGCGGCCACGGCGGGCACCAAGCGGTAGATGAAGGGGTCCTTGCGGCCGAGCGTCTGGCGGCCATGGCGGGCCGCACGGCGCAGGATGCGGCGCAGCACGTAGTTGCGGCCTTCGTTGCCGGGGCCCGCGCCATCGCACGCGGCAACCGTGAGGCAGCGCACGTGGTCGGCGATCACGCGGTAGGCGATGTCGACATGGTCGGTGAGCACGCCACCGTAGGCGCGCGCACCGGTCTCGCCGCGGATCGCATCGAAGATCGGCGACCACAGGTCGGTGTCGTAGTTGGAGCGCTTGCCTTGGATCACGCTCACCAGGCGCTCGAGGCCCATGCCGGTGTCGACGTGCTTCGCCGGCAGCGGCTTGAGCGAGCCATCGGGCTCGCGATTGAACTGGATGAACACGTGGTTCCAGATCTCGAGGACATCGGGATCGCCCGAGTTCACCAGCGCCGCGGCATCACGCCCGCCGATGCGGTCGAAGTGGATCTCGCTGCAGGGGCCGCACGGCCCCTGATCGCCCATCTCCCAGAAGTTGTCCTTCATGTTGCCCGGCAGCACGCGGCTGGGCGGAAGGAACTGGCACCACAGCGCGCGGGCTTCCTCGTCGGGCTCGAGCCCGGCCTTGGGATTGCCGCCGAAGTAGGTCGCATAGAGCCGCTCGGCCGGAAGGCCGTACACGCGCGTGAGCAGGTCCCAGCCCCACTCGATCGACTCCTTCTTGAAGTAGTCCCCGAAGGACCAGTTGCCGAGCATCTCGAAGAACGTGTGGTGGTAGACGTCCTTGCCCACGTCCTCGAGGTCGTTGTGCTTGCCGCCGGCGCGGATGCACTTCTGGGTGTTGACCGCGCGCGTGTAGGGGCGCGAACCCCGACC
>JASGCG010000341.1 GCA_030054235.1 Bacteroidia bacterium | reverse complement strand
GATGCCAAGGCCAATCAGCGCCGGCGTGCCGCCTTCGAGGGCGCTGCCGAGCGAGATGAAGGGCAGCGACACGCCGAAGAGCGAGAGCACGAAGCCGATCAGCATGACGACCATCAGGCCGACGGTCGCGACCGTGAGCGCCATCTGGAAGGTCTGGCCGCCGCGCAGGATGCGAGCCTTGTAGAGGCCGAGCATGGTGCCCATGAGCGCCATCGTGATCACGAACGCTTGGAGCGCCAGGCCGCCGGCGACGGTGATGCCCTTGGACTCAAGGATCTTCTCAAGGAAGAAGGTGACCGAGCCGATCGTCGCGCCCTGCAGGAGCGAGTAGACCGGTGCGACCCATCGCGCACTGGCGGGATTGCGCCAGATCGCGAAGAACGCGACGAAGCTGAAGATCAGCGAAGCGATCATGAACCCCATCGACCAGCCTGGGTTCGACGCCGTGACGGCGTAGGCAATGGCACCCGCGATCGCGCAGAGCATGGCGCAGGCGCCAGTCTTGTTGATGACGCCCTGCACGGTGGCCACGCCACCCGCGGGTTGGGCGTGGACCTTCTGATCGAAGAGCTGGTCGGCGAAGACGGGATTGCTGGATTGGAGCTGGCTCATGGTGTTGTTCCCTGGAATGGGGTTGGTGAGTCTAGGGGCGCAGATCGGATCGACGACGACCGATCACGACGGCCGCTGTGCGGATTGCTCGGCCTGGCGTGCCTGCGCGTAGCGGGCAAGCTGCCGAGCGAGTGTGTCGGCATGGGCCGGGTGGAAACTGAAATCGAAGCCCAGGCCGATGTAGGTGCGCTGACTGCTGTCCAGGCGCGTGTGCGCCAGCTTGGCGGCCACGACGATCGGCACCGGCATGGACGACCCGAGCGGAATGCGAAGCCAGAACGTGCGATGGCGGGCGAAGATCGGCGCTGCGGTCGCCTCGACGCGCAGACCAACGCCGCCGGTCGCCATGTTCATGAGTTCGGCCTTGACCGGCGGGCCGACCTGTGGGCGGCGCACGGGCTCGGCACCGATCGTGCCATGCTCGAGGTAGTCGCGCGCGACCGCGTCATAGGCAACCTGGGCATCGTGCACGCTCGCAGGGTCGAGCAGCGGGAAGACGTCGATCTCGGGCGGAGTGAGCCCACCAAGCTCAAGACGTGGATGGCGACGCAGGCAGCGCTCGACGGCGTCGGGCAGTTCGAGGCGCAGGACACGGCCTTCCTTGCCGGGCACGTCACCGAGCTTGCGCGTGGTGAAGGTCCAGCGGTTCTGGCCCAGCGTGATCACCCCGATGAGCGACACGCCATCGCGAAGCTGGATCGGCATGCCGACCGTGGCCGGCGACTCGACGAGCACGTCCTCATCGCGCAGTTCCAGCACATGCAGGCGCCAGATCAGATCGCTGGCATCGCGCGATTCCGCACCCATGCCCGGCCGCGCGATCGCGATCTCGATCGCGCCGCCGCGCTCGAAGACCTGGGCCATGGTTCGTCGCCACTCCGCCGTTCGGGATCGTTGCGCTGGCATGACCCCATGCTACGCGGCGCGGATCACGGGGTTCGCGTGCGTCGCAGTGCCATCAAGGAGCGCGCAGCCGCCGAGCAACGTTCGGCCGTGGCGGGACGGCCTCCAAAGCGCACGGCATAGAACCCCTCGACCACCGACCGAAGGTGCACGGCGGCCTCGGGCGACCGCACGGCGAGCGCTGCGGCGACGTCGAACGGCGTCATGCCGGGATGACGGAGTGCACCGAGCCGACGGGCGATCCGGAGTGCATCCAGATAATGCCGCGCCAGCTCGCGCTCGCGCGGCGAAGCACCAGGACCAAGCAGCGGAGCCGTCCGACGACGCCTGCCCCGCAGCAGCACGACCACGACGATGGACGCGGCCAGCACCATCCCGATCGACACGAGCCAGAGACTGCCGACCAAGCCAGAGAAGGTCTCCACCAGCCGCTGGCGCACGGCATCGAGCGCCTCGCGCACGGCGCGAACCGGACGCGACAGCGCTTCGCGCGTGCTGGCCATGCGGTCGGCGAGTTCGGCCTGCGCCTGGACATCGAAGCTGACCACATGTCGTGTCCAGGCGAAGTTGAGCGGGTCCCACAGCCAGCGCAGGCCATCGGCCCAGCTGCGCTGCTCGGCCTGCAGGGCTTCGAGCGTCGTCGGTGGCGTGCCGTCGAAGGTGGTCCACTGGGCATCGCCCGTGCGCACCTCGACCCACGCATGGGCGTTGGACGATCGCACGATGTACTGCAACTGCGCGGCGTCGTACTCGAGCGCGATGAAGCCGGCCACCACGCGCGCATCCACCCCCATGGACTGGCACATCGCGCAGAGCGCGCTGGCGAAGTACTGGCAGTGCCCCTGTCGCGACGACGCGAGGAAGTTCACGATCGGATCCTCGCCCCGACGACGCACGATGGAACCCAGGTCCGTCGTGTAGCGGAAGTCCCCGGACAGCAGCGCCGACTCGAGCGCCGTCGCGACCGCGCGATTGCGCTCCCATCGCGCCGCCGGGCGGCGTGCAGCATCGTCGAGGTCGGGCACCACGCGTCCACGTGGTTTCCATCGCTCCCACAGCTCGAGCGCCAAGGGCTGCACCCCCGCGACCGGGAAGGTGGG
>JASGCG010000021.1 GCA_030054235.1 Bacteroidia bacterium | reverse complement strand
GATGACCTGCCCACGCGAGGAACTCGCGAAGAAGAGGGCAGCACCGAGCAGCGCTGCCGTCAACCTGATCGTCAGGCCCCGCGATGACTTCCATGAGAAGAGCACCGCAAGGATCACCAGGGTGCCCCCCATCTCGCTCAGAGCGAGCGGGCTCGACTTGAAGGAACCCAGGTCGAGGATGAGGCGTCCCCAGACGTTGCGCGAACTTGGGTTGAACAGGATCCCGGCAGCGATGATGGGGCCGGCGACCAGAATGACTCGGATCGATTCCTCGAAGTCATCCAACCCGTCCAGCAGCAGGGGCACGATGATGATTCCGAGAATGAATGGCGGCAGGGACGACCTGATGATGGCGCTGGCATCATCCGACTGTGGGCTCCAGAGCAGCGAGGCAAATGCCATCATGACCAGCAGGCTGGCCGCGATGACCCCGGGGTTGAAGGCTGCCTCGTACGTGCGCCCTCGCGCGGGCTTGAGGATCAGGCAGGCCATGCAGGCGAGGCCCACCAGCAGGTTGAACAGCCAAGGCACCTGGATGAACAGCGGATTCGAGGACTGCAACAGTTGCTCGAGCGGAAACATGATGGCCACGAGGGCGAACGCCCAGGAGCCCCTCAGCACGGCTCCGACGAGCAACGTGACGACGAGCAGCGTCGAGATGGCTCCGATCAATGCGGTCACGTCACAGCGGTCCTTTCAGGCGGGCGCACTACAACATCGAATCAACCCGGTCCATGACTTGGGCGATTGGAAGGAAATCCATCACAATGTTCGAGCCATGGTGGATCCTTCGGGGTAGATGCCGCCGACTGCGATGCCAACCGTCGCGAATCCGGTCATAATCAGCACCTCGAATGCCGCAGACGCGCCGTGGATTGAACCTCGTCCTCCTGGCCTCGGCCGTAAGCCGTGGCTTGGGCTTGGCCCAGAGCGTGCTGCTTGGCTCGCTCCTGACACGGGAGGACTTCGGTGTCTACGCGACGGCCGTGGGCGTGCA
Source organism: Bacteroidia bacterium (assembly GCA_030054235.1). Classification (GTDB taxonomy): domain Bacteria; phylum Planctomycetota; class Phycisphaerae; order Phycisphaerales; family SM1A02; genus SYIB01. Next base: position 10,575 of record JASGCG010000021.1, on the reverse strand, counting down.
GATGTTCACCGGTGCGCTCCGCGGAGGCGGTGCATGGATGGTCCTCGGCTCCATCCGTTCCGAGGACTTCGGCACCCAGGGGAGGTCGGTGTTCACGGTGGGTCTGAGCATCGGCCTGTTCGGTGCGCTGCTCACCCTGGCTGCGGCACTGCCGGTGTCCGGTGCGTACCAGCTTGAGGGGCTTTCGCTCGTCCTCGCCGTGCTGGGCATCCAGCTGGCTGCCGCCCCGTTTCAGCAGTTCGCGCAGATGCGCATTAGTGCCGATCTTGGTTTCTCTCGGCTCTCTATGGTGCTCCTGGCGAGCAGCGTTCTCCGGTTCTCGACGGCCCTTTGGACCGCGTGGCGGGGGCACGGGGCGATCGCACTCGTGCTACCGCAGCTCGCTGCCACCGTTCTTGAGGCGGTGCTGTGTGCCATCGTGGGCAGGATGAAGTTCCAGTACTTCCGGCCCGACTTCCGGTCATGGTTCCCGACGGTGCGTCGGATGGGCCCGGTCATCGCCATTGCCGTCTTGAACTCCGTCAATCTGCAGGCCGACTACTTCATTGGTTCGATTTTCCTAGGGACTGGCGCGCTGGGGCTCTACTCCTTCGCGTATTCGATCGCCAGCCAGCCCTATCTCCTGCTCACCGTGGCCCTGCAGCGAGTCCTCGTTCCTGCGTCGGCGCGCGTTCTGGCCCAACCCGCGGCGCGTGAGGACTACCTCTCGGGCATGGCGACCACGGTGATCTTCGTCGTGCCCGCCGTCTGCATCGCCTTGGCCATCGCCTTCCCGCTGGCCGACCGGGTGGTGTGGGGAGGCAAGTGGGCCGAGGCCTCGGGCCTGGTCGCCATCCTGTGCATCGGATTGAGCGGACCTGTTGCCGTGGGAATCCTGGTGACACCCCTGCTTGCCGAGCGTAAGTTTCGCGCGGTGCTCATGGCGGAACTGGTGCGCGCGATCAGCGTGATCGGCGGCGCGCTGCTCGGGGTGTCCATGTTGTCGGGCCTGACAAGCCTCGCGACGGAGCCGTCGGCCGCCGCTCTCGGTCTTGCATTGGGGGTCAGTACCGTCACCACGGTCAGTTCGGTCTTCACCGCCGTCTGGCTGCTGCATGCCGCAGGGCTGAGAACGCGTCCCTTGGTCGAGGCGCTGACCATCGGGCCCGCAACGTGCCTCCTTGCTGGGTACGGCGCATGGAGCGTCAGTCAGTCTTTGGGGAGGTCGTTCGATGTGCTCGACACCCGGCCTGGTGCCGTCATCATTGCTGTCGTGACGATCGTCCTCTATGCGCTGATGTTGCTTTGCGCACTGCAGTTGGTGCCCTCGCTGCGCGCCGCATACGTGAACGTCGCTGAACCCGGTCTCGATGGCTTGAAGCGGTTCGCGCAGCGGCTGCACCTGCCGGTCGGCGACTGATCCTGCCGCAAGTCCGCGCACTATGCTTGCGCGCGTGCAGCGCATGAGGCTCTACAACACGGCACGCCGGGCCATCGAGCCTGTCGTTCCCATCGATCCAGCCGGCTCGATCACGTTCTACTCGTGCGGCCCGACGGTCTATGACGACGCGCACATCGGCAACTTCCGCTCGTTCCTGAATGCCGACACGCTGCGACGGGCGCTCGAACTGCTCGGCCACCGCGTGCAGCACGTGATGAACATCACCGACGTCGGCCACATGACCGATGACGGCAACGCCGATGGCGGCGGTGAGGACAAGATGGCCGTCGCGGGCCGCCGCATCGCCGAGGCGAAGAAGTCAGGCGCGCTGCCTGCCGGGACCGAGATCGATCCATCGGATCCGTACGCCATCGCAGGCTTCTACGCCGATCGGTTCCTCGAGGACGCGCGCACGCTCGGCCTGAAGGTGGCGATCGAGGCCGCGGCCGATCCGTCGCTCATGCCTCGACCGACCGCATGCATCCCGAAGATGGTCGCGCTCGTCGAGCGGCTCGTCCAGCGCGGCCATGCGTACGTCGCGAGCGATGGCGTCGTGTACTTCGATGTCCGCTCGTTCCCCGCCTACGGCGAACTCTCCGGCAACACGCTTGACCAGCTCCGCGAGGGAGAGGGCGGTCGGATCAGCGCCGAGCACCAGGCCGTGAAGCGGCATCCCGCGGACTTCATGCTCTGGAAGCCCGACGAGCACCACATCATGAAGTGGCCGAGCCCGTGGGGCGCTGGCTATCCCGGGTGGCACCTCGAGTGCAGCGCGATGGCGGCCATGACCCTGGGTGAGCGCATCGACCTGCACTCGGGTGGCGAGGACAACATCTTCCCGCACCACGAATGCGAGATCGCGCAGAGTTGCTGCGGCTTCGGCCAGCCGACGTTCGCCAACCACTGGTTCCACACGCGCCACCTGCAGGTCGAGGGCGAGAAGATGTCCAAGAGCAAGGGCAACTTCTTCACCGCGCGCGACCTCTTCGCCAAGGGCGTCACGCCCGCCGCGCTGCGGCTGGAACTCGTGCGCACCCACTACCGCACCAACGCGAACTTCACCATGCAGGGTCTGCGCGACTGCCAGCGCATGATCGATCGATGGTCGCGCGCGCAGCAGGCGCTCGATGCGGCCGCGGCGTCGCGTGGCGCCGATCCATCGGTCGCACCAGGGCCCATGGCGCGAGCCCTCGAGGCCTTCATTGATGCCCTCTGCGACGACCTGAACCTCGCGCGCGCGATCGCCGCGCTCAACGAAGCCTGTGGCGAGGAACCCTCAGGCTGCCCGCACGCCGAGCGAGCGGCCCTTGCGCGGATGGACTCCGTGCTCGCGGTGCTCGATCGCAACGTCGCGCACGAGGCGCCCACCGACGATCCCTTCCGGGCCAAGGTCGAGTCGCTCATCGCGCAGCGGCTCGCCGCGCGCGCCGCCAAGGATTGGGCCGCCGGCGATGCGATCCGCGCACAGCTCGTGGAGCTGGGCGTGACCATCAAGGACGGCCCGCAGGGCACGACCTGGACGCGCACCGTATGACGGAACCTTCTGCGGCGGCCGTGCACTCGATCCCGACCATCGGGCTCGTGGGCGGCATCGCCAGCGGCAAGAGTGCCGTGCGATCGATCCTCGCCGACCTCGGCTGCATCACGTGCGACTCGGATGACCTGGCGCACCAGGCGCTGCGTGATCCGGCCATCGTGAGCGCCATCGCGGCACGGTGGGGCGATCGTGCGATCCGCGATGGTGCGGTTGATCGCGGCGCGTTGGCGGCCATCGTCTTCGCCGACCCCGGGGAGCGCGCTCAGCTCGAGGCGCTGGTGCATCCCTGGATCCACGCTCGACGCCGGGCCATGTTCTCGACCGATCCTGGGGTCGCCCCCGCGCGGGTGATCGATGCTCCGCTGCTCCTGGAGGTCGGCCTGCACACCGAGTGCGACAGCATCTGGTTCGTGGAGGCGTCCGTCGAGGCCCGCCAGGCCCGGGCGCTCGCCAGCAGGGGGTGGCCGGCCGCCGAACTGGCTCGGCGCGAGGCCGCGCAGTGGCCCCTTGACCAGAAGCGCGCGCTCGCGCATCATGTCCTTTGCAACGACGGTGACCCGCAGTCGTTGCGGTCCCGGGTCGAGGCGGCGCTGGCGGACACCCTCCGCACGCACGCCCACGCCAAGGGCACGTAGGCGCACCCGCCAGTCAGGGTCAAGTCCCACCACCACAGGCCGCACCTTCCCCGTCGGGGTTCACGGTGCAGGACCCGCATCCCAACCAAGGCAGCATCAACATGGAAGTCAATGGTCGTCGTCGTCGCCGTCGTCGTGGTCGTTCCGGCAGTGGCGGTGGTGGAAGCGGCGGCGGCGGAGGCGGTGGTGGCGGCGGTGGTGGTCCCGCGGGCATCGTCGCGGCACCGAACGTCGCGATCCTGCCAGGCACCAGCGTGCCCACCGATGAACAGCTCGACTTCGAAGCCTCGCAGCTCGACACCGAGCTGAAGGAGAAGTACGAGGCCGCCAAGAAGGAGAACCTCGATGCGGCGAGCCTGCAGAAGCTCACCGCCGAGCAGCTCGCCAAGGAAGCCAAGGCGCTCGGCCTGGGCGACCTCGTGGGCATGCCGCGCAACAAACTCGTCTTCGAGGTCGTGAAGGCCAAGGCGATGAAGCACGGCCTGATGTTCGCCGAGGGCACGCTCGAGATCATGCCCGATGGCTACGGCTTCCTGCGCAGCGCCGAGTACTCGTACCTGCCCTCCGACGACGACGTGTACGTGAGCCCAGCGCAGATCCGCCGGCTGGGCCTGCGCCGCGGCCACGTGGTGCGCGGCCTCGTGCGCCCGCCCAAGGAAGCCGAAACCTACTTCGCGCTCCTGCGCATCGACACGGTGAACGGCCACGATCCGAAGCGCCTGCACAACCTGCCGACCTTCGAGAACCTCACGCCGCTGCACCCCAACAAGCGCATCCACCTCGAGATCCTCGAGCAGCCGCAGCGGCTGGAGCCGCGCATCATGGACATGGTCACGCCGCTGGGCTTCGGTCAGCGCGCGCTCGTCGTGGCGCCGCCGCGCACGGGCAAGACCGTCATCCTGCAGCAGATCGCCAACGCGATCACGCACAACCACCCCGACGTGCACGTGATCGTGCTGCTGGTCGATGAGCGACCCGAGGAGGTGACCGACTTCAAGCGCACCACCAAGGGCAAGGTCGAGGTCGTCGCGAGCACCTTCGATGAAGAGGCCAGCCGGCACATCCAGGTCAGCGACATCGTCATGGAGAAGGCCCGCCGCATGGTGGAGCTTGGCGACCATGTGGTCGTGCTGCTCGACTCGATCACGCGCCTGGCGCGTGGCTACAACAACGCAGGCGCCGGATCGGGCAAGATCGGCTCGGGCGGCGTCGACAACGCTGCGCTCATCCGTCCCAAGAAGTTCTTCGGCAGCGCGCGCAACATCGAGAACGGCGGCAGCCTCACGATCATCGGCACGGCGCTCGTCGAGACCGGCAGCCGCGCCGACGAAGTGATCTTCGAGGAGTTCAAGGGCACGGGCAACGCCGAACTGCACCTCACGCGCAAGCTCGTCGAGAAGCGCGTCTGGCCGGCGATCGACATCGCCGCCAGCGGCACCCGTCGCGAGGAGCTGCTGCTCGACGCGAAGGAGCACGAGCTCATCGTGCGCCTGCGCAAGGTGGTGGCTGACATGAACGTGGTCGAGGCCATGGAGCTGCTCCGCAGCCGCCTGTCCAAGACCAAGTCCAACGCAGAATTCCTGATGACCATGGCCATGTCCTGATGCCGGGCGCGTATGGACCCATGCCGGTCCATGCGCGCACGGGCCGGCACCGCACCCACGGGAGCACACGCATGAAGCACACCAGCCCGCGACGGGCCTTCACCCTGGTCGAGATCCTCACGGTCGTCGGCATCCTCGCGCTCCTGGTGGCGATCCTGCTGCCGGCCTTGCGCACGGCTCGGCGCAACGCCGAGTGGGCCGACGCGGCGAACAACCTGCGGCAGGTCTCGACCTACCTGCAGGCGTACATCACCGACAACCGCGAGTCGATCGCGCCGACGCAGTTCGATTACTCGACGGCGCGCAACCCCGGCCGCGTGCGTGGACCATCGTCGACTGGGGTCAATCCGCTGCTTGGCCAGCCCCGCCGCGGCACGTGGGCCGACATCCTCTGGACCGGCGCGGGCATCGATCCGCCGTCGCTCCCAGCGGAAATGGGCACGACCTACGCGTGGGAGTTTGATTCACCGGATCGCTTCTACTACGAGTACGACGACGCCTACTCGAAGAACCCGATGCGCTCGACCGTCGGACTCGAGAAGGTCCAGTTCCCGGATTCCGACGGCCTTTCGGAGTGCCGGCCGTTCGGTCCCGGGATCGATGCGCAGGAAGTCGGTCACCCCGGCTACTTCGCCGGCAATCTCTTCTTCCGACAGGCCCAGGCCCCGTTCTACGCAGGCGATGCAACGCTCAACGCGCCGTACCAGTGGTGGAGCGCTGCGCAGATCCGTCGTCCGCAGGCCGGCATGTACCTCGTCGACTCCAAGGCGGGTGAAGTGATCGGCGGCACGACCCGCCAGGAATGGGAAGACCAGTTCGACGGCGATGCGACCGATGGACGATGCCAGGTCGACTTCCGATACCTCGGCGACACGTGCATGTTCCTGCTGCTGGACCTTCACGTGGACACGCAACCGGCGTGGACGACGTTGCAGGAACTTCAGGGCGATTGGACCGGCACCACCGGATCGACCAATCCGATCGGGCGTGACATCAAGGTGACCAACCTTGAGCGCTCCGATAATCCATCGCCACCCTGATTCGATCCTCGCGATCATCAAAGTTCGTGAAGCGCATCGCAACCCCTTGATGCGCGCGCCAACTCCGGTACACTCTTCGTCCCGCCCGATCATCGGGCGGTTTTCATTCTGGAACGCCACCGTAGCTCAGTGGTAGAGCACACCCTTGGTAAGGGTGAGGTCGAGGGTTCAAGCCCCTTCGGTGGCTTCCGCGCGCGGACGCGTTGTCCCCGCGCATGTCCGCTTCGCGCGCATCCCTGCTGGAGTCATTGAGTCATGGCAAAAGAGAACTTCAATCGCACCAAGCCTCACGTCAACGTCGGCACCATCGGCCACGTCGACCACGGCAAGACCACGCTGACCGCCGCCATCACCGCCGTGCAGGCGGCCCGCGGCTTCAGCAAGCCGATCTCCTACGACCAGGTCGCCAAGGCGTCCGAGTCGGAAGGCCGTCGTGACCCGACCAAGATCGTCACCATCGCCACCAGCCACGTCGAGTACGAGACGGCCAACCGTCACTACGCGCACGTCGACTGCCCCGGCCACGCCGACTACGTCAAGAACATGATCACCGGCGCCGCCCAGATGGACGGCGCGATCCTCGTGGTCTCGGGCGTCGACGGCGTCATGCCGCAGACCCGCGAGCACATCCTCCTCGCCCGCCAGGTCGGCGTGCCGAAGGTGCTCGTCTTCCTGAACAAGTGCGACATCGCCGATGCCGAACTGCTCGACCTGATCGAGATGGAAGTCCGCGAGCTGCTCAGCAAGTACGACTACCCCGGCGACGACACCCCCGTGGTCCGCGGCGCCGCGTTCCCGGCGCTCACCAACCCCGGTGATGCCACGGCGAACAAGTGCATCGCCGACCTCATGGACGCCATCGACACGTGGATCCCGACCCCGGTCCGCGAGAAGGACAAGCCGTTCCTCATGTCGGTCGAAGACGTCTTCAGCATCAAGGGCCGCGGCACCGTGGCCACGGGCCGCATCGAGCGCGGCGTGATCAAGGTCGGCGACGAAGTCGAAATCATCGGCCTCCGTCCCGACGCGCTGAAGTCGACCGTGACCGGCGTCGAAATGTTCCAGAAGACCCTCGACAGCGGCGAAGCGGGCGACAACGTCGGCTGCCTCCTCCGTGGCGTGGAAAAGAAGGACATCGAGCGCGGCCAGGTCATCTGCAAGCCCGGTTCGATCAAGCCCCACACCCAGTTCACCGCGCAGGTGTACGTGCTGAAGAAGGAAGAAGGCGGCCGCAACACGCCGTTCAAGGCGGGCTACAAGCCGCAGTTCTACTTCCGCACCACGGACATCACCGGCAAGATCGAGGAGCTGATCGGCGCTGACATGTGCATGCCGGGCGACAACGTCCAGATGCGTGTTGACCTCGAAGGCAAGGGCGTCGCCATGGAAGAGGGCGTCCGCTTCGCCGTCCGTGAAGGTGGCCGCACCGTCGGTTCGGGCGTCGTCACCAAGATCCTCGTGTGATTTCTGCGGCCGTCCTGGGCCGGGGCATGATCCCCGGCCCAGGGCACCGCATGCCGGGTTCCCGGCGATAGGAGCATCGACATGGCCAAGAAGTCCCTCGACCGCGAGTTCGTGTGGCTGCAGTGCACCGAAACGGGCGACCTCAACTACCGGGCCGAGATCCGCGTCAAGGGCGGCATCTCGGACAAGGTGAAGGAGGGGTTCATGAAGTTCTGCCCCAAGCTGCGCAAGCACACGCTCCACAAGATCAAGCGCAAGTGATGCGTGCGGCGGGTCCAGCCCCGCCGTGTGAGCATCGCTCGTGCATCAAGCCTCGGTTACGCCGATAGCTCAGCTGGTAGAGCAGCGGATTCCAAATCCGCAGGTCGTGGGTTCGATCCCCTCTCGGCGTGTTCGGATCATGGGTCCCCTGATGGGACCGGACAGGAGCCACCGCATGGCGCTCAGCATCTACAAGTCTGGCCTGGGCTACTGGACCCGCCTGGGCACCGCCGTCGCGGCGGGCATCCTCGGCACGCTCGGTGGCTACTGGCTCTGGGAAGCCCTCGCCGGTGCCGAATGGGGCGTCCCGACCGTCTACGTGCAGAGCGGCGCAGCCCTGCTGTTGGTCACGCTCGTGGCGATCGCCGCGTGGTGGCTGGTGGCCGTGCGTCCCGCTTCGGTGGACTTCTTCATCGCGACCGAAACCGAGATGAAGAAGGTGAACTGGAGCAGCCGCCGCGAGGTGGTCGGTTCCAGCATCGTGGTCATCGTGGTGAGCCTGGTCCTGGCTGGCCTGTGCCAGCTGTTCGACTGGGGCTTCTTCTGGCTCTTCCAGCAACTGCGCGTGCTGCAGGTCGATGGCGGTTGATCCGCTCCCCGAAAGGCATTCCATGAACGAGAACGATTCCATGACCGAAGCCCACGACGGCGCGCCCGAGGGCGCATCGCAGGGCGATGCCGGTTCCAGCCGCAACCTGCGCACGCTCCGTCCCGGCGAGGGTTCGTCGGCGGCCAACGCTCCCACGCTGCGCTCGCTGCAGGGCGTCGCCACCATTCGCCTCGGCAGCGACACCACGCCCGAGCCGGCCGTGTCGAACGTGGTGGATCCCGCGACCGACCTTCCCATGTACCGCGAGGGCATGGACTGGTTCGTGCTGCGCGTGGCCAGCAACAAGGAAGACAGCGTCCGCAACTCGCTGCTGCGCAAGGTGCAGATCGAGAGCATGGAGCGCCTCATCGGCCGCATCATGGTGCCGACCGAAAAGTCCAAGACCGTCAAGGGCGGCAAGCAAAAGGTCACCGAGACCAAGCTCTACCCGGGCTACGTCTTCGTCGAAATGCGCCTCGAGCCCGATGGCCGCATCCCGCAGGATGTGTTCTTCATGATCAAGGAAACCTCGGGCGTCGGCGACTTCGTCGGCACCTCGGGCCGCCCGGCCCCCATGTCGCCGGCCGAGGTCGAGAAGATGCTCTTCGACAGCCGCAAGCCCGAGGAAGCGCCGCAGGTCAAGATGGAGTTCGTCAAGGGCGACAACGTCTCGATCCGCGAAGGCCCCTTCCAGAACTACGAGGGCACGGTCGACGAGGTCCTGCCCGACAAGGGCCTGGTCCGCGTCCTTGTTACGATCTTCGGTCGTCAGGCTCCAGTCGAACTGGAGTACTGGATGATCGCCAAGGTCGATTCCTGATCGACGCCGGCCCCGTGCCGGAAGCATCGCCGGCCCTGTGCCGGAGGACCACGCATGCAACGGACTGCATCGATCGTCGTCTCCTTGATCCTGCTCGCGCTGCCGGCCATGCTCGGCGGCTGCAACATGAAGGCCGCCTATCCGCAGCAAGACGGGTGGCAGCAGCTCGATCCGTTCCTCGATCCGGTGCCGCAGGTCATGGCGCGCGCGCTCGATGCATCGCACGCGGCCACGGACCCGAGCGTGCCGCTGGTGTGGAACCTGCCGGCGGGCATGCAGAAGACGGTGTGGAACAAGGTGTCCACGCTGCTTGGGGCGGGCGCCATCGCGATGACCAAGGACGGCGAGCGCGTGTGGAGCATCGAGCGCGTGCGCGTGAACGGGTCGTTCGCCGAGGTTGATGTGCTCTGGCGCAACGCCGACGGCCTGTGGCAGCTCATGACCGTGCACCTCGAGGGCGCGGCGCTCGCGCCGTACCGCGTGACCTACCTGCAGCGCTGGCGCTTGCCCGAGCACCGAGTGCCAAGCTGCAACAATCCGAACGCAGGCGGCGATCCGGCGGCGGCTTCGGCCGCAGCAGCCGCGCCCGCCGCAGCCACGGCACCCGCCGCGCCATCGAAGGATGCGCCTGCTGCGTCGCCGGCACCCGCGGCGAAGTTGGTGGCTCCTGCAGCGGCACCGGCCGAGGCGCCTGAAAAGCCCTAACTTTTCCGTCGTTCACGCAGCCATCACGCTGCGGCACGATCGACGCACCACGATGGGAGCAGCACGATGAGCGACGGCAAGCAGCAGAAGCAGGGGGCCGCGCCCCAGACGGCGATCACCCCGACTCGCGAACAGAACTACGCCGAGTGGTACCAGCAGGTCGTGCGCGCGGCGGACCTCGCCGAGAACAGCCCGGTGCGCGGCTGCATGGTCATCAAGCCCTGGGGCTACGCGATCTGGGAGAACATGCAGCGTGCGCTCGACCGCATGTTCAAGGAGACCGGCCACCGCAATGCCTACTTCCCGCTCTTCATCCCGCTGTCGTTCCTGCAGAAGGAAGCCGATCACGTGGAGGGCTTCGCGAAGGAGTGCGCCGTCGTCACGCACCACCGGTTGAAGCCCGGCCCTGATGGCAAGCTCATTCCCGACGGCGAGCTTGAGGAGCCGCTGATCGTGCGCCCGACGAGCGAGACGATCATCGGCGCCACCTTCGCCAAGTG
>JASGCG010000340.1 GCA_030054235.1 Bacteroidia bacterium | reverse complement strand
CCGAATCTCGTGCGTTGGTCGGCGGCGGGCAGCGGTGCACTCTGGCTGATGGTCGAGCGCTGGATCGGGATCGATGACCCCGCGGCTCCGTGGCAGGCAGCGGCGATCACTGGCCTGATCGTGATGAGCCTCGCCACCATCGGTTGGTTCGGGTTGCGTGAGACCTACGGCACGAGCCTCGACTGGACCGAACGCTGAACCCCGCGCGGCGCGCGAACCGATACATTCCGGCTTGATGTCCCCCGACGTGCAGACGAGTGCCGGCACGACCGTGATCGCCCTTGAGGGCGAGCTCGACGATGTGCGCGTGCGCGATCTCTGGGAGGACGTCGTGGGCCGCGCCCGCGCCGCCGGAACTGGATCGGTCGTGGTCGATGCCACCAAGCTCTCAGAGGTCGGCGGGACCGGCCTGCTCCTGCTGGCCGAGATCCGTCGCACGGTGGTCTGGGCGGGCGGCACGATCGAGATGCGCGGGCTGACGGCCGACCAGGCGTCGCTCGTCGAACGTGCCGTGGGCCACAAGCCGCCGGAACCTCGCGAGGAAGACTCGCACTTCGTCAGCGACGTGGGCGAGACGGCCTTTCGTGCGCTCGATGAGCTTGCCGACACCGTGCGGTTCATCGGCGAGGCGGCGATCGACCTGGGCTATGCGATCCGCCATCCGCGGTCGCTGCGCTGGCGCGACCTCCTGCGCGTGATGGGCCAGTCCGGCATCGACTCGATGCCCGTGACCTGCATGCTCAGCGGGATCGTGGGCTTCATCATCGCCTACCAGATGATGCCTGCGCTCGACCGCTACGGTGCGGCGGACCAAACGCCCACCATCATGGGCTTCGCGATCATCCGCGAGCTCGGGCCGCTCATCACGGCGATCATCCTCGCGGGCCGCTCGGGCAGCGCCTTCGCCGCCGAGATCGGCACGATGAAGGTCACCGAGGAAGTCAATGCCCTGACGACGATGGGGCTCAACCCCGAGCGCTTCCTCGTGACGCCCCGCGTGCTCGCCGTGGCGATCACCACGCCGCTGCTCTCGGTCTTCGCCTCGTTTGCCGGCGTGCTGGGCGGCTGGCTGCCAATGGTCGCGCGCGACATGAGCCTCGAGCTCTACCTGCAGAGCGTCCGCAACTCGATCGACCAGGTCGATTTCCTGCAGGGCGTCTTCAAGGCGTTCGTCTTTGCGGTCGTGATCGGGGGCATCGGCTGCCGTTCGGGCCTCAAGACGCAGGTGGGGCCCGGCGCGGTCGGCGCCAGCACCACCCGCGCGGTCGTGGCGGGCATCGTCGCCATCATCGTGCTCGACGGCATCCTCGTTGGTCTCTTCCATGCGCTTGGGATCTGAGCCATGCTGACCACTGCCGCATCCACCGAGACCGTGATCGAGGCCAAGGACCTGTCGGTCGGCTATGGCGGCCGCGCGGTCCTGACCGGGATCAACTTCACGGTCACTTCCGGCGAGGTCTTCGTGATCGGCGGCGGTTCGGGCTGCGGCAAGAGCACGCTCATGAAGGCCATGATCACGCTGCTGCCGCCGGTGGCTGGCACGCTGCGGATCGCCGGCCACGACCTCGTCACGGGTGGCGACGAAGCGGTCAATCACGTTCGACGCTCGATCGGCGTCATGTACCAGGGCGGAGCGCTGTTCGGCGGCCTGACCGTGCTCGAGAACGTGCGCCTGGCCATGGAAGAGCAGGGGCTCTTCACGTGGACCGAGATGAATTCGCTCGCGCTGTCGCTGCTGGCGATGGTCGACCTTGATGAGCACTGCAACAAGATGCCCAGCGCGCTCTCGGGCGGCATGCAGAAGCGTGCGGCCGTCGCGCGCGCGATGGCGATGAACCCGCAGATCGTCTTCCTTGATGAGCCCAGCGCGGGCCTCGATCCCATCAGCAGCGCGGGCTTCGACCAGATGGTCGTGCGCCTGGCGCGCTCGACGGGGCGCACGTTCGTGGTCGTGACCCACGAGCTGCCGAGCATCTTCACCATCGCCGACCGCATGGTCGTGCTGGGTGGTGCCCAGAAGACCCAGTTGGCGATCGGCTCGCCGAAGGAACTGCTCGAGTCCGGTCCGCCGGACGTGCGGCGGTTCCTGGCGCGCCAGCCCGAGGAAGACCGACCCCAAGGAGCAGCATCATGAGCAGCAACAAGCACGCCTACAAGGCAGGACTCTTCGTGCTCGCGGGCCTGGTGGCGATCGTCGCCGGCACGCTGGTGACGACGAGCCGCGCCCTGTTCCAGACCACGATCCCCATCAAGTCGTACTTCACGCGTGCCGTCACCGGTGTTGCGCGCGGCACGCCGGTGCGCTACCTCGGCGTCACCATCGGCAAGGTGACCGACGTGGGGTTCCCCAAGGGGCGCTTCGTCTATGACGACGGCGCCGCGAACGCCGGCGAGTTCAACCGCAACGTCATCGTGAGCATGGACATCTTCGTGCCCGATGGCCAGATGACCGACGAGGTCCGCCGCGAGTTCGCCTTCGGCCGCAACCATGGTCTGTGCGCACGCGTCGCCACGGCGGGCCTGACGGGCCTGCCGTACATCGAGCTGCTGCACGAGCCTGATCAGTCGCTGCTGTCCATGCCCCCCGAGGACATGATGAAGGATGACGTCGTGGCGATCGCGA
>JASGCG010000339.1 GCA_030054235.1 Bacteroidia bacterium | reverse complement strand
CTCTGGAACGAGTGGCTGCGCTATGGCATCGGCGCGGCACCCAATGCCGCAGAGCCCTGGCGACCGCAGTGGCTGCTCGTGCCGTGGCTTGGCCTGCTCGGCGTGGTGGCGAGCCTTCGCCTGCGCGCGGGGCGCGTGCCGTGGGGCGGCATCGTGCTGGCCGTGCTCGTGGTGGCGAACCTCGTCTTCTGGGTTGGGTTCACGCACCAGAAGTCGCGCTTCCTCGTGCCGATCGCCGCGCCGATGGCGATCGCTGCCGGCGTGCTGCTTGGGTCGCTGGCGATGCGGCGCACAGCGGCCGCCGCACCCGCACCACCCGATGCCCTCGCGCGCGCGCTGCGCACTGGCGTGAGCCTGCTGGCGATCGGCATGGCGTGCGCCGTGCCATGGTGGTACGCCACCGACGGCCGCGCTGGCGCACCGGCTGCCGCGATCGGTGCTGAAGACGTGTTCACCGGCGAAGCGCTCGGCGACGAACTGCGCGCATCCGGTGCAGCCGACGATGCATGGCTCGAAACGGCGCGGGCAGCATCGCCGGCCTTCGTCCTCAACGAGATGCTCGCGCCCTGCGATCGGGTCATCTCGCTCGGCGAGAGCCGCGGCTGGTATTGCAATCGCATCCCCGACTACCACACGGTATGGGATCGAGGCCCGCTCGAGCGCATGCTCGCCGAAGGCACGCCCGCGGCGGAGTGCGTGCGCGAGCTGCGCACGACCGGGTACTCGCACGTGGTCGTCGATCATTCGATGCTGCGCCGATGGCGCGCGAGCGGCTGGCTTGATGCTGGCCTGACCGATGAGCGCGTGCGCGCCTTCCTCGACCTGCTCGATCCAGTGGCCGAGACCGCCGGTGAGTGCTCGATCCACAGGATTCCAAGGGCTGACACGCCATGACCACCATGCATCACTCATCACGCCGAGCCGCTTTGGTGGCGATCGCCGCTGCCTCGATGTCCGTCGGCTGTGCCAGCGAGCCGGCCGCCACCACCACGCCAGCGGCGGCGCCCGCATCGGCTCCGGTCGCCGTGATTGATGGTCGCGTGCTCGATTGGCGCGCATTCGGACCGCTCGTGGCCGAGGCGAGCGGCGGCCCCGTGCTGGAGGAGGTCGTGCTCGAGTGGCGATGCGAGACCGAGTGCGCGAAGGCCGGCATCGCCGTGGGGATGGACCTCGTGCTCGCCGAGGAACGCCGCGTGCTCGAGTCGCTCGACCAGGATCCCGAGCGCGCCATGCGCCTGCTGCAATCGCTGAAGGCCCGGCAAGGGCTGGGTCCGCTGCGCTGGCAGGCGCTCCTGCGGCGCAACGCCATGCTGCGCGCCTTGGTCGCCAAGGACATCGTGCTGGACGAGGCCGTCATCGAGCAGGCGCGCGACTCGCTCGTGGGACCGCGGCGCGATGCTCGGCTCATCGTGGTCGCTGACCTCGTGGCGGCCGAGCGCGTGCGCGTGGCGCTGCGCGATGGTGCCTCGTTCCCCGAGCTTGCCGCGCGCGAGAGCCTGGATGCCAGCGCACCGCGAGGCGGGCTGGTGACGGGCGTCACGCGGCGCGATGCCGGCTATCCGAGTTCGTTCCGCGAGGCGCTCTTCACGCTCGCCCCGAATGCGATCAGCGATCCCCTGCTCGTCGAGGACCGCTTCATGATCGTGCAGATGCTCTCGGAGAGCGTGCCGCCAGCGATCGAGGCGGCCGAACTCGACCGGCGCGCGCGCGACCGTGCGCGCATCGCGCAGGAGCGCGTGGCCATGGAGCGACTCGCCGATCGGCTGCTGCGCACCACGTCGCTGAGCATCTTTGACGAAGCCGCCAAGAACAGCCTTGATCGGATGCGCACCGAACGCGCGCGCTGAGTCGTTCCCGAAGAGAGCGCGGGATGCGCGGGGATACCGCGCGCCGACCCGGCTCAGGTCCGCACGCCGCTGAGGCGCCACACGGCCAGGGGAATCAGGATCGCGATCGGGATGAGCACGCCAGCCGTGGGCCCAAGCCCAGAGAGCGGCACGCTCATCGCGACCATGGCGCCGAGTGACATCGGCACGGCGAAGGCCGCACACCGCACCGACTGCGCGAGCAGGTTGGCCGGCTCGCGCAGGAGGAAGTACGGCAGGCTCGCCACCAGCACCAAGAGGTTGGCGACGATCGCGCCCCACCGACCGATGACGAAGCGGCGCGCATCGGCGGCGGGCAGGCTGCCGTCGTCGACCATCGACAGGATCTGCCCCGACGAGAGCATGTGCGCGAACATGCGGTTCTGTCGCATCACGAGCGCACCCGGCGAGAGCGACGACGGGAACTCGGCCACCGGCGTGCTGCTCGTGAGCTGCTGGGCGCGCTCGTCCCGCGCATCGACCGTCTTCACACGGCGGCCATCCTTCAGGATCCACGCCTGGCGCGCCTCGTCCCAGGTCGCCGACGGCGCCTGCACGCGCGATTCGAGCGTGCCCTTGGCGCCGCGCTCAAGCGCCACGAATCCGCGCATCGTCGAGGTCGATCGATCGAACGCCTCGGCGTGCAGCAGCGCGCCGCGGTCATCGGCCACCAGTTGCACCGGCAGCTGCTTGGGCCCCTTCTTGGCGAGTTCGGTGTGCTCGCGAAGCAGGCGCGCCGCGAGCCGCGGCACGATGACC
>JASGCG010000338.1 GCA_030054235.1 Bacteroidia bacterium | reverse complement strand
CGCGACAGGTGGAACCCGCGCACATCCGCCTTCCATCGGTCCTTGCCCGCCGTCGCGCCCCCGCCGATCGGCACGCGCGGCCCGTAGGCATCCATCACGAGCTTCTTGCCGGAGAGCCCGTTGTCGCCGAAGGGTCCGCCCTCGACGAAGTCGCCGATCGGGTTGATGCGCAGGTCCAGGTCGCTGGCCAATGACAGCCCGGGCACGATCGCCGCCAGGGCTTGCGCCTCGCTGAGCACGCACTCACGCATGGCGCGATGGGTGCGCACGGGATCCCAGTCCTCGCGGTGCTGCAGCGATGCGGTGATCGCCTGCACCTGCCACTGGGTCGTTGCGGGGGCGACCAGCGGTGCGATCCGCCCTGATCGCTGCGCCGCAGCGCTTGGCGGCGTCAGGGCGATGGTCGACGGTGCATCGATGTGCTGCTCACGCACGAGCACGATGACCTTGCCGTCGGGGCCCAGGCCAAGCGAGGGATCGCCGCGGCGCAGTGCATCGAGCGCGCCTGCCAAACGCTTCACCAGCGCGTGCTCGACCGGCTTCATGTCCGTGCCCGGCGTGCTGCACGCGTAGCCCACGCTGATGACTTGGTCATCCGAGACCTCGCGGAACTTGGCCTCGCCGCGCTTGAGCGGGCCCAGGCACAAGTCGGTCTTCACCTTGATTCGCCGTGGTTCCGGGCCGAAGACCTTGCCGTAGCCAAGGTCGCCGTAGACCGATCGCACGATGGCGCGCAGGTCGATCGACTCGGCATCGCGGCAGGCGATCCGGCCGTCGATGAAGACGACGTCGCGGTGCAGCGCGACCTCCACGCCCACGAGCGCGCGCCGCTCGCGCGACCAGGCCTCGTGCACGATGCGGTCGGCGATGGCGTCGGCGATCTTGTCAGGATGGCCAGGCAGCACGAACTCGGCGGGTCGCAGGATGCTGCTCATCGCGTGCCCTTTCCGAGATCGATCCAGTGATCGACGACGCCGTCAAGATCGTCGCGGTGCGTGGCGCGCCCGAGCAGCGCAACGCCGAGCCGGGACCGCTGCAGCGTCTCGCGCGATGACGCGCCGGGGCGACCGACGTAGCCATCGGTCACGATGACCGCGCGCGTCACGCCGTGCTCCTGCATGTGCATGGCCACGCACTCGATCGAGGTGCCGCCGGTCGACGCGCACGCTCCCTTGCAGAGCTCGGCCAGCGGCAAGTCGTGCACCACGGTCGAGAAGAGGTGGACGACAGGATGCACCAGCTCGCGGCAATCGAGCACCGCGCCGTAGAGCGGGCCGAGCACATCGTTCATGCTGCCTGAGACATCCACGTAGATGTGCACGCGCTCGCCGCCGCGGCCCGGCCGCGGGCATGGCAGGGCCTGGCGATAGAAGATCGGCCGCAGGCCGAGCCGGTGCAGCACCGCCGAGCGTCGATCGATCCGCGGCAGCGGGCTCTCGATCATGTGCTCGCGCTCCGATGGACCGCGGCGCAGCTGCGCCCCGCCGCGACCGGCCACGCGCCGCAGCAACGCGCGCAACTGCCCGCGCTTGGATGGTGCCGTGGGCACGACCTTGACCGCCTTCAGGAAGTCGGCCATCGATCGCCCGACGATCGGGTTGGGTGGCTGGGGCCATCGCTCCACGATGCGCCGGACCTGCTCAAGGAGTTCCGGCGCGCGGTGCTCAAGGTCCCCGTCGCTGGAGGAGCCCGTGCCCTGCTCGCGGTGGTCGCCGAGCAGCACGACCTCGGGCGGGAGCTCCTGCGCGATCCCGTTCGTTTGCAGCGCTTGGCGCAGTTCGTCGTAGCCCACCCCCTGCTCGCTATAGAGCCGCCGGTGCAGATCGGCGAGCTCGGCACACTCGGGGCTGGCCAGCGCATCGGGCGGCGGGCCGTAGTCCGTGTGCGACCACCGCGGCGGCGGCCGCAGGAAGCACTGCACGGGATGGCGGTGATCGTAGAAGTCGGTGAAGAGCGCGCGCGTGGAGCGCTCGGGGAACATCCAGCAGAGCATGGCGTTGATGACCGCGTCGAAGACGACGTTGTCCAAGGGCGACTGGCGCTCGTAGAGCCGCGTGTGACCCAGGATCACATGGTGCAGCTCGTGCATGATGAGCATGACGAGCTTCTCCGGCGTGTTGGCGTGCGTGGCCACGAACTCCGGATTCACGAAGAGCCGTGGCCGTGCCGTGCACTCGACCGCGGCGGTCGGAACATCAGTCGTTTCGGTGATCTCGGAGAGCTGCAGGAGCGCAGGCAGCCCGTAGGCCGCGGATGGAAAGGCGTTGAGCAGTCGGTCGGCGATGGTGGTGTGCAGGTTCATGGTGTGGTGGTGATGGGGTGGGGTGAAGGCGTGGAGTGATGAGGTAGGTTCATTCGGTGCGCGGTATGGGCGATCGTTGGGTCTTGGTTCACGCGGTCACGGCGACCACGTGCGCGGCAGCAGCAGGGTCACGCTGCGTTGAAAGCGGTCGCTCGCGATGACCGGCGCCTGGTCGCGCAGGAAGACCTTGGCCGTCGAGCGCGCAAGCACGGCGAGGATGAGGTCGAGGTCGTCGGTCCACCCCGGCAGTTCGTCGCCGCCTGCATTCGCGAGCACGCTCGCCACCGCGGGCAACCGCGCGAGCAACGGGAGCGGGCGTGCAGCA
>JASGCG010000337.1 GCA_030054235.1 Bacteroidia bacterium | reverse complement strand
GATTCCTGGAGCAACCTCCAGCGGGCGTACCTCCGGGTGCGCCCGCTGTCGTGTTGGATGGTGTGCAGACAGCACTCTTCATGCGTCCTCAACCGTGAGCGAACGAAATCTTGGTGGTGCTCGACCATGCTGGCCGCATGTTCAGCATGTTCATTCCCGTCACGACCCTGCTCGCCATCGCCACCACAGCCATCGCCCACGACGGCATCGAGGAGCACGGTCGCCGCCATCGGCTGCCGTGGTTCCATGCGCAGTCGCAGCAGGAGCGCGTCTACGGCCAGGGCGGCGAGGGCGGCCGGATGGACCAGCGATCGCTCGCCGGTTTCTCGCTGCTGCAGGATGGGTTCACCGTCATCGGCCTGCCCGACACGCAGAACTATGCCAGTGACTTCCCCCAGATCTTCACGGCCCAGACCAACTGGGTCGTCGCGAGCCGCGATGCGCTCGACATCCGCTTCGTGTCGCACTACGGCGACATCGTCAACAATGCCGACCAGGTCCTGCAGTGGGATCGCGCGGATGTGTCGATGCGGGTGCTGGATGACTCGGGCCTTGCCTACGGCGTGTGCCCCGGCAACCATGACCTGACGCCCAGCGGTGGATCGGGCCAGCCATTCATCCCGCAGGAGTATGTGGCGCGCTTTGGACCCGCGCGCTTCGCTGGCGATTCCTTCTTCAAGGGTGGGAGCGCCAGCGGCCTGAGCAGCTACCAGTTCTTCACTGCCGGCGGCGTGGACTTCCTTGCGCTCCATCTCGCCTGCGACATGCCGATCGAGGAACTTGCCTGGGCGCAGGGCGTGCTCGATGCGAACAAGCGCCGATGCGTGATGGTCACCACGCACCGCTACCTGCAGGATGCCGAGGACTACACCGCGGGCGTGCCGCTCGTGTCATCGGGTCGCTATCCGTCGGTCTGGTACGGCGTCGAAGGCACGTACCACCCGCAGGGCATCCAGAGCGAAGAAGCCTGGCAGTGGTTCCTGCGCAAGAACACGAACATCTTCCTCGTGAACTGCGGGCACTTCCACGAGGAGTTCCGGCAGGTCAGCCAGAACGTGGCGGGCAAGCCGGTGCACGAGGTGCTCGCCGACTTCCAGGACGATCCCAACGGCGGTGACGGCTGGCTGCGCATCATGAAGTTCGACACCGTCAGCGGAACCATCGACGTCGACACGTACTCGCCCACCCTGCAGGCGATCCGCACCGCCGACGAGAGCGACTTCACGCTCGCGGTCAACTTCGCGGACTACCGGTTGCCGATCGACCGCGGCTTCAAGGCCTACCAACAGGGCGTGAACGGATACCAGGGCACGCAAGACACCTGGGTGAGCCAGCAGAATCCCAACACGAGCTACGGCAACAACGACACGCGCGTCTCCGACGACGACACCGCCAACTCGATCTTCACCGACTACCGCGGCCAAGCCCTCGTGCGGTTCGACGGCATCATCGGGCCGGGTCAAGTGCCCGCGGGCTCCACGATCAGCAACGCGACCTTGGTGATCGACGTGCCGGACGACATCGACACGCCCCTCTATAACCCGTCGTTCTTCGTGTACGAGGTGATCCGCAGTTGGAACGAGTCATCGACCTGGAATTCGCTCGGTGGTGGGCTCTCGCCGGGCGCCGACCTCGGCGCGCAGGTGGGCTCGTTCCTTGGCGACAGCGTCCCTAACGGTGACGCGATGCGCCGCATCAACGTCACGGCGGCGGTGCAGGCGTGGGCGAACGGCTCGCCGAACTACGGGCTCGCCATCCTGCCGCAGATCATCAGCGGCAACGACGATGGCATCGAGATCCGTTCGAGCGAGAACGGCAATACGATCCTCCGCCCTCGGCTGGAGATCACCTATGCCGTCACGCCGACCGGCCCTGACCTCGACGGCGACGGCGTGGTGGGCGGCTCCGACCTGGCGGTCCTGCTCGGCGCGTGGGGTGGAAGCGGCGCGGCCGACCTCGACGGCAACGGCGTGGTCGATGGCGGGGACCTGGCGATCGTGCTCGGCTCGTGGGGCTGAGCGGATCGGCTTGCGAGATGTGAGCGGAACGCTTACGAGCTCCTGACCCATCCCCATCACAGCCCTTGCATCGGACGCGAATACTCCTGACGGCCTGCGTGCCACAAGGAGAAACCATGCTGCAGACAGCCTCGATCACCGCGTCCGTCCTCGCTCTGTCTTCAACCGCCCTCGCCGGATCGGCCCTGCCCACCATCGCCGTGGGCGACGTCGTCGGTGGCCGAGCGGTCCTGATCGCTCGCCCCAGTGCCGGTACCGGCACGCTGACCATCCAGGTCGCCCGCGACAGCGCCTTCTCCGACCTCGTCTCGGCGTCGTCGGTTGATGTCGACAACGCCTTGGTCCCCGGCAAGATCGTCGTCAACGGTCTGCAGGCGGGCCAGTACTTCGCACGCGTGATCGATGGATCGCAGTCACGGACCGCGACCTTCACGATGCGCGCCACGCCGGTGGCGCAGGCTGATCGCTCCGAGGGTGCGCGCTTCGGCGTGACCGGAGACTGGCGCGGCGACGTCGGGCTGTTCACCGCCATCGGCAACGCCGACGAGCGTGGCCTCGAGTTCTTCGTCAAGTTGGGTGACACGATCTACGGGGACGTGGCGAGCCCAGC
>JASGCG010000336.1 GCA_030054235.1 Bacteroidia bacterium | reverse complement strand
GTCACCGGCCTCGTGGTGCCCAGCATGGCCTACGGCCAGGCGGCGGGCAGCTACGCGATGGCGTGGAAGTCCGTGGCCAGCGGCCCCAAGCCCGACCGCGTCGTGATCATCGGCAGCAACCTCTCGGGCCTCGGTGATGGTGTCGTCATGAGCCGTCATGGCTTCGAGACGCCGCTGGGCGTCGTGCGCCCCGATGCCGCCGCGATCGACAGCCTCGTCTCGCGGCTGGGAGATCGGCTGCTGAAGGACGAACTCGACTTCTTCACCGACGCCACGGTGCAGGCCCAGTTGCCCTGGATGCAGTCGGTGCTGGGTGATGTGCCGGTCGTGGCCGCACTGCTGCCCAACCCGCTGAATCCCCTGCTGTCCGACGACGGCGCGCGCGTGTCGCACGCGGAATTCTGCTCGGCGCTCACGGACCTCGTGGGCGAATGGAGCGGGCGCACGCTCATCGTCGCCAGCGGCGACCTGAGCCACGTGGGTGCGCAGTTCGGCGACCCGGCGCCGATCGATGAGCAGCACCAGGATGCGATCGAGAAGCGCGACCGCGAACTGCTGGCGCTCTTCATCCGCGGCGACCGTGGCGGCAAGGAACTGATCGAAGCCCTGCGGCAGGACAACGCGCAGCGCTGGATGATCGTCGGCGCGCTCACGGCCATGCGTGCGGCGTGCGAAGGCGGCCTCGAGCTGCTCGACTATCGCCAGGTCACCGATGACAAGCGCCAGATGCTCGTGAGCCACGCGGTGCTTGCCTGCTGCGAGTGAGCAGCGGCAAAAAGGAAAAGAGCCTATCGAGCGCGAAGCATCGACAGGCTCCTCGTGGGGGGCTTGAGTGGCGTCAAGCCATGGGTCGTGAGCTTGAGGAACACGACCCGTACTACTGGTTCTCCCGACGCGGCGGTCCTCCCTCAAGGACTGGTGCCGCTCCCTTTTCCATCCCTCCGCGTGTCTATCCGCAGCGACCGGCTGAACGGTTCCACGCTGGAATGAAAATTCGGTCACAACCCGTGCATAAGCAGGGCATTGGGTTGGCATTCTTGGAAGTTCGAGTCTGCGCGGGCCTTAGGCGCCGATTCGTGCCATGACCGCCTGGAGGTCGGCCCAGACCTCGCCGCGCGTCTGCGCGGTGTAGTTCCGCAGCAGGTAGGCCGGGTGGTAGGTCGGCATGACCGGCACCGACAGGTCGAGGCCGGTCCAGGCTGGCGCCTGCCACGTGCCCCAGGTGCCCCGCAGTCGGGTGATGCCCACCTCGGTCGCCAGCAGGAGCTTGGTGGCCGGCCCGCCCAGGGTGACGATCACGCTTGGCCGCAGGATGCACAGCTGCTCGATCAGGAACGGGCCGCAACCGTCGACCTCGGCCTGAAGCGGGGTGCGATTGTTCGGCGGACGGCTCTTGAGCACGTTGGCGATGTACACGTCCTCGCGACGGAGCTTCATCGCGGCGATCATCTCGTCGAGCTTCTGGCCAGCCTTGCCCACGAAGGGCCGACCGGTCTGGTCCTCGGTCTCGCCCGGCGCCTCGCCCACAAAGACGAGGTCAGCGTTTGGCGAGCCCTCGCCGAAGACGAGGTTGGTGTGCCCGGTCGCGCGGGTGCAGTGCGGACAGGCTGCGGCATGACGCTCGCGCAGGGCTTCGAGCAGCGCAAGGCGCTCGCCCTGAAGTTCGAGGCGGCGCCCCGTGCCGCCGATGCCGATGGCCTCGCTTGATCCCGCCGCTGGCATGCGCGTCGCAGGCAAGGCAGTGGCCGACCCGCCCGAGGATGCGGTTGATGAACCCAGCGCTGCCCCCAGCGGAGCAAGCGGCCGAGGCTTGGGGGCAGGGCTCGCGGGTGCCGCGCCGCCGACCGCCAACACCGGACGCGGTGCGAGCGGCCGCGCTGCAGCAGGCGAAGCCGACGCGCCGGTGGTGACCCCGCTCGATGTAGGGCGTTCACGAACGCCGGGAGCAGGCGCTCCACGAACAGAACGCGCGTGATCAAGCAGATCGACGCCGAACGCCCGGTCCATGGCGCGCTGCTGCGCCGCCAGCCGGGATCCGTGCATCAGCCGAGCTTCTTGCCGTTGAGCGCGACCTGGAACATGGACTGCGTGCGCAGCACCATGGAGCAGTCCGAGCGCAGGTGGTAGCCCTGGATGTGCAGCTCGCTGCCGAGCCGCTGCATGTCGAGGAGCGACAGGTTCGGCTTGCCGGCATCATCGGTCCACATGCTGGCAAGCGAGTCGTTTTCGCGAGCGTGTGTCACCATTTCCTTGTAGGTGCCAAGGTAAAGATGCTCGCTCAGCGTCTCGGTCTGGATCGTCGTCATGAACATGGCGTGATCCGACAGGCGCTCCTCATGATCACGCTCGCCGTTGCAGAGCAGCGAGGCCATCAGGCCGCGCTCAGGCATGGTCTGCGGGTTCTCGACGACGGCTTCGACGAGGACGGTGCTGCCGAACGCAAAGCGCGCGCAGTGACCGCCCCTGAAGACCCATCCTTCCACTTCCATGCCGCAGTGCTCAATCCGGTTGCGGCCTTCGATCCCGAAAAACTCGGGATGGATCGCCTTGCGGTAGAGCAGCGAGGTGTACGTCTGGATGCTGTTGGTCTTGGGGGAAATGCTCATGGGAGTTCGTTGAGGTGCAGCCCAAGGTT
>JASGCG010000335.1 GCA_030054235.1 Bacteroidia bacterium | reverse complement strand
CGTGCTGCTGGCGGACGATGGTGGGGACCCGGCGTTCCATGCGATCCAGCCCAACACGCCCCAACTGGACGCCAACAGCACGACCTCGCTCTTCCAGGAGTCGACTGGGTTCTTCACCGCCGCGGCAGCCCTGCAGCCGGCGCGAGCCATCCTGTCCGGGCGATTTGACGTCACCGCGATGCAGCTCAACGACCTTGAACGCGTGCTCGGACGATTCGATGGCACGAATGGGCTGCTGGATCCGCCGTTCTATTCGCCGTGGACGGTGGTTCCTGGAGTCGCGGATCTCCCGGCAAGCCCGCCGGGTGCGGTGCAGTTCGGCGCTGCACGGCAGCGCGTGATCAACGGCACCTTCGGCATCGGGGCGACCGCCAACCAAGCCGGGGCCAGCGTGCAGATCGGGCTCAACAGCTGGCCTCGCGCCGAGCGGCAGCCGCCCACCTTCGAGAAGTCGGACCAGATGTTGACGTCCGGCATGATCGCCGGCCACTGCAGCAACTTCATCGTGGAGTGGTGCTGGAAGGACGGGGTCGGACGCATGATGGAGGACGACCGCCGCGTCAAGCTCGCGCTGGATCCCGTCAACGGCAACGTCACGCCGATGCTGGGATTCCTCTCGCCCACCAATGGCGTGGCGCCGTGGATCGGGCTGCCCGATGAAGTCACGTCGCTCGGATTCTCCGTGCCGTTCAACCAGCGTCGCGGGACCAGAACGCTGGAGCAGGTCGGTGGCGTGGCCGCACCGATCTTCGCACCGTCGATCGAGGGGCCAGCTGGAGCGCAGGTGCTGCCTGTCGTCGGGGGTGGCATTCCGGCGCAGCGCGTGTGGTGCTACACGAGCGTCTTCGGCTTCAACGGCACGGAACCGACGTTCCGGGTGCGTTCCAACCAGAACCCCGTGACGGGTGCGGTCATCGCCGGCCAGCCGACCGACTGGGTCGTGCCGCGCTTGGATTACACCCCACGCCCGAGCGCCGTGCGCATCACCATGACGCTGCACGACCCCGACCGTCGCATCGATGGGGGCCGCGAGTTCACGTTCGTCATCGACTTGCCCGAAAGGTCCAAGCCATGAGCCTTGCCCGATCCACCCGTCGCGCTGCTGCAGCTGGTTGGCGTCGTGCCAACGTCATGATCATGGTGACGGCACTGCTGGTGCTGCTGGTGATCATTGCCTCGGCCTTCCTGACCCGGACGCAGGCGGGCCGTCAGATCGCCTCGGCGCAGCAGTCCTCGCAGGCGAGGCAGCAGCGTGTGGACTCGATCACGAAGGCCGTGGTCGATGAGGTGGCCCAGTCACTGTTTCCGCGGCGCATCGATGCGGCCGATCCTGCCTTTCAGGGCGGCTTCGTGCCTGATCCGACGCAGTATGGCTACCCGTTGGTGGCGAGCACGTCGTACCCGCGGCTTGAGCCGCTTCGTGGAGCGGTGCGTTACGGCGTGGACCCGTGGAATGCGTTCTTCAATGCCGACCTGAGCCCGGATCCGACGGGCGACGATGCGATCATCGACGGCTACAACTTCGCGCCGTTCCACGTGTACCCGTGGACCAACTGGCCGGACCTCTTCGCCAACAACAACGTGGTCAACGCCAACCACCCGTTGCGCGTGTATGAAGCGAATCCGTGGGGCAATCCCGGCTACGGCGACACGCGATGGCTGCGCTCGACCGAGCCGATGCGCGCCTACGACAACAATGGCCTGCCGTTCTTCACGCACTGGTCGCACCTGTCGAATCCCGCGACGGCCAACAACGGCTGGACGCTGATCCCGGACATCGCGGATTGCGATGCGGGCGCCGCTTGGTTCAACACGCAGAACGGCACGCATGAGCAGGAACGCAACGGGCTCTTCATCCCGTGGGAGCAGTGGCTGCCCGGCGTCCGCCCGCCTGATGCGTTCCTGGTGACCGGCACGACGACCGGCGTGGGTGACTCGCAGAACACGCTGGCGCTCGCCCAGCAGTTCCGAACGATCGCCGACAACTGGTTCTACGGGGGTGGAGCCAGCGCCAGCGGGTACATCAATGCCGTGGGTGGCGTGAACGCCAGCCCGATGCCGAATTTCCTTCGTCTGGCCCACTTCGGGCCCAAGCGGGAGGAGCTCGAGCCGGACACGGCGCGCAACCTCGTCAGCCGCCGGCTCTGCGACACCGATGGCGATGGCTTCACCGACAGCTACTGGTTCATGCCGCCCACGAGCGCGGACCGGGCCGTGCGGTACGTGGTCGGCGTGAGCGTGGTCGACAACAGTGCGATGGTGAACGTGAACACGGCCACCGTGTTTGACCGCACGCAGACGGCGGGACTTGTGCCGGGTGACGTGTCGTTGATGGTCCGTCGCGATGGGTCGCTGGGGGGGACCGCGGATTCCGATGCGTTCAACCCGTTGCGAGCGGGTCTTTTCGGACAGTACGCCCGCTTGAACGGTGATGGATCGATCAACCTATATCCGCCGCTGAGCGTGGACCTTTGGCGTGATCAGTTCGGCGTCTCCGTGGATACCGAGGCGAATCCGGTTTCGTTGGCCGTGCACGGGTCGCCAACGGACACGCGATTCATCCGCGAGCTTGGCCTGGCCCGCACGCTGGGCTCCCCGACGGCGATCGGCCCGATTCCCGGCATCGATGCGTTGCTGCTCAGTCC
>JASGCG010000334.1 GCA_030054235.1 Bacteroidia bacterium | reverse complement strand
ATCCCGCTCGCCGAGATCATCTACGACTTCTACGACAAGCTGAAGTCGGTCACGCGCGGCTACGGCACCATGGACTACCAGATCATCTGCTACCGCGAGGATCGCCTGGTGAAGGTGCAGATCCTGGTCAACGCCGAGCCGGTCGAGGCGCTGAGCCTGATCTGCCACCGCGACAACGCCGAGCAGCGCTCGCGCGTGATCCTGGGCAAGCTCAAGGACCAGATCGACCGCCACCAGTTCGAGATCCCGCTGCAGGCGGCGATCGGCGGCAAGATCATTGCCCGCGAGTCGATCAAGGCCATGCGCAAGAACGTGACGGCCAAGTGCTACGGCGGCGACGTGAGCCGCAAGCGCAAGCTGCTCGAGAAGCAGAAGGAAGGCAAGAAGCGCATGAAGCAGATCGGCTCGGTCACGATCCCGCAGGAGGCCTTCATGGCCATCCTCGACCAAGGGGATTGAGCGGGGCGACTGAGCAAGACGCTTCACCCGCCAACGCGGACTAGCATCGCCCGCATGAAGCTTCCCAGCGCCATCGTGGCCGGTGCCTGTGCCGGCGCCGTCGCCAGCCTGCTCGTCACCGCCCTGCCCGCGCGCACCGTCGTCGCCGATGCCGTGCCCGCCACGGACCTCGGTCCGGCCGACCGCCTGCTGCTCTCGGGCACCGACGGCAAGGAACCGCTGGCGATCGTCAACCGCAACGGTGCCCCCGGCTGGGGCCAGGGCGCGCGCGCCTGGAACATCGGCGCGCTGCACGTGAGCAAGATCCTGAACAAGGTGATCGAGGGCGAGCGCTACAAGGCCGAGCGCGACGCGATCACCGAGGAAGAGCGCAAGGGCCGCGAGGACTTCGACCGCCGCTTCGCCGAACTGCGCGACAAGTACGGCCAGATCAAGCCCGACAGCCCCGAGCGCGCCGAAGCCGAGCAGGCGATCGGTGGCTTCCGCCAGGAGTTCGAGGTCTGGTCGCGCGGCATGCGCGAGGCGCAGGCCAAGCTCTTCTCCGAGCAGTACGACCGCGCCTACAAGGATCTGCGCGAAGCCACGCAGGTCGTCTCCGACCGCCAGGGCATCGACCTCGTGCTGCGCTTCATTCCCCCTGCCGACGCGCTCGAGCCCGGCGAACCCGCGAGCGTCTTCCTGCAATTGCAGGCACGGACCTTCGTGACCATGCCGGAGTCGATCGACATCACGCAGGATGTCGCGAAGGAACTCAACATCACCCTTGACTGAGAGAAACCGCCATGCGCACCACGACCTTGGTCGTCACCACCCTCACCGCGGCCCTTGCGTTCGGATTCGCCTGGGGGCTCGTGTCGACTGACGCGACGGCGAACACCATGCCCGCTGATCCGCCGGCACCCGCCAAGCCCGCCGTCGCCATCGGCTGCGCCGACGCCCGCAGCGTGATGCAGGCCTACCTCTACCGCGACTCGACGCTCGAAGCGATGGCCGCGGCGCTCGATGCGAGCGACGACCGCTGGCAGAAGGCCAACGAGGCCTTCATGAAGGCGCAGCGCGCGGCGTTCACGACCGGCGAGGATGGGCCGACCGACGAGCAGTGGAAGGCCGTCGAGGGTGCGCGCATGGCCCTGACCGAGGTGCACGAGGCGATCAGCGAGGCGTTCGACAAGGTGCTTTCCGAGCGCGCCCGCTCGGCCCAGCGCGACGTGGCCGCTGCGATCGAGCGCGTGGCACAGGCGCGCGGTTGCTCGGCCGTGCACCAGCGCAGCGCGCTCTGGGGCCGCGAACTCCCCGACGACGAATACACCGACACCTTCGAGGAGTCCTCGCTGCTCTGGGCCGATGGCCTGGTCGAGCTCAACGATGACCTGCTCAAGGACCTGGGCCTGCCGCGCGATGCGCTCGAGCCCACCTCCACGCTGTCCGATCGAGTGGAGGCGCTCTTCGCGCGCTTCCAGCGCATGACCACGCTGCAGCCACCTGAACTTCCTGAACTGGATGACGACGTTCCCGCCGAGCCCGGCACCTGAGACCGATCGGTTCACGGCCGTGCGAGCAGATCCGCAACCTGCCGCTGCGCCTGCTTCGCGAGTTCATCACGCACCGCCGCGAAATGCGGGCTCGATGCACCGAGCTCCGCTGCCATGCTCGTGACGGGCCGCCCCACCAACCCGCACGGCACGATGAGCCCGAAGTGCGCCAGGTCCGGCGCCACGTTCAAGGCCAGCCCGTGCATGGTGACGTAGCGGCTCGCGCGCACGCCGAGCGCGCAGATCTTGCGCAAGGGCTCGGGCCCGACCCAGACGCCGGTGGCCGTGGCATCGCGCTCGCCGGCGATGCCGAAACTCGCGAGCGTGCCGAGCACGATCTCCTCGAGCAAGCGCATGTGGCCGTGGATCCCGATGCCGAGCCGATTGAGGTCGAAGATGGCATACGCGACCAGCTGGCCCGGCCCGTGAGAGGTGATGTCGCCGCCGCGATCGGTCTCACGCACGCTCACGCCGGCGCGCTCGAGCATCGCTGGCGTCGCCAGCAGGTTCGCGGCCGCGCCCGGGCGCCGCGACACCGTGACCACGGGGTCGTGCTCGAGCAGCAGCAGGTGCATGGGCTCGCTGGGGCCGCCATCGCGCGCAGCGACCACGCGCTCATGCAGCGCGCGCTGCACGGCAAGCGCCTCGTCGTAG
>JASGCG010000333.1 GCA_030054235.1 Bacteroidia bacterium | reverse complement strand
ACGCGCTGCCTCCACGAACTGCGGGTCGTTCCAGAGCACCAGCGCCTGCAGCGGAGTGTTGGTCGACATGCGTCTCCTGGTGCAGAACTCCCGCGTGGGGGCGTCAAAGGTCAAGAGCGACGGCGGCGGCACCGCGCGCTTCCAGTACGTGTACAGGCTCCGTCGCCACAGGTCATCGCCGCTGCCCTGCTCGTACGCGCGCGTGTTCGACTGCAGCATCGCGACTTCCTGCCACAGCCCTTCGGGCTGATAGGGCTTCACGCTGCGTCCGCCCAGTTCTTCGACGAGCAGCCCACCCACGTAGAGCGCTTGGTCGCGGATCTGCTCGGCGGCGAGCCGCTGCCGCGGATACCACGACAGCAAGCGGTTGTCGGCATCGAAGGCAGCGACCTCGGGCCGCGTCCGGCTCGACAGCCTGTAGGTCGAACTGGTCACCATCAGCCGCACCAGTTCGCGCACGTTCCAACCGCTCTCGCGAAACTCGATCGCGAGCCAATCCAGCAACTCGGGGTGCGTCGGCAGGTCGCCCTGCAGACCGAAGTCCTCGCTGGTCCGCACGAGCCCGCGGCCGAAGAGCAGTTCCCAGACCCGGTTCACCGTCACGCGAGCCGTGAGCGGGTTGCGATCGCTCACGATCCACTGCGCCAACCCAAGTCGATTGCGAGGCAGCTCCGCAGGCCACGATCCGAGCACCTTGGGGATGTCCCGCATGACCTTGCGGTTCGCATCAGGTGCCGTGTACGAGCCACGCATCAGGACGTAGGTGTCACGTGGCGCACCGAGCTCGCGCATGACCATGGTCTGCGGCGACTCGGCCTTCGCGCGCTCCATGCGCGTGTCGATCGATGCCACGCGCTGCGCCGCCTCGCGGTAGCGCGGCGAGTGCTGGACGCGCCAGCTGTCGCGAGCCAGCTGAAGGGCGCCATCATGGACAGCAGGATCGGGCATGAACAGCCCAAGATCCGCCGGCGCCAGGACGGCCTCGGGGCGGTCAGCCCGCGCGTAGAAGCCACCCTGCCCACCCGTGTTCACGATCTTGAAGACCAGCTGGCTCTCGCCAGCGGGGAGCTCGACGCTGATCCGATCCTGATCGGGTGCGACCGCGCGATCGGTGGCGTTCGCATGGATCTGCTCACCATTGCGCCAGACTGTGATGCGGTCATCGCTGCCCAGCGAAAGCTCCAGCGTGCGCGCCGTCGGCGCAAACACCTGCCGTGCGACGTACTCCGCCCCCACACCCTGGGCCAGCCCCACCACCTGCGCCTCGCGGATGCCTGGTGCGTGTCGCCAGCCGCCATTGCCGAACTTCGCGTGGCGGTTGAACCGCACCTCGCGGCCTGGGCCATGCTCGGCAAGTGCGCCCTCGAGCGATCCGCTGCCGTAGACCTCGCTCAGGTACCAGTCGCTGGTGGCGATCGGCAGCTGGGCCAGCACACGGTCGTCGACGGGCGCCACATGCACGCGAACGCGACCGATCGAGTGCTGCGCGTAGGGCGACTGGTAGCCAAGCTTGAGTTCAAGCTGCGTACCGGTCGCAAAGCCGATGGGTGCATCGGTGAGGACGTACGCCACCCGGCCTTGTCCATGGACATGGCCTTCGAGCGCCCACTGCCGGCCGTCGCCGGCATCGAGCGCATTCACGGCGCGGAAGTCCCCGTTGGGCTGCTCATGGCTTGCCCATGCCCAGATGAACCGCACCGGCACGCGCACGCGCGGATCCTCCAGGCTGACCGCCTCGGCGCTGATCGAACTCAGCACGGCGTTGCCGTTGGGGGCCCGGCCCACGCGTCCACCGAAGCTGGGATCCGCCAACGCCTCGAGGGCAATCAACCTCACGCCGGTCTCGGGAAACCTCAACGTGATCGTGTGTTCGTCGACGTCCGGGTTCGCACCCGACGCCAGCACCGATCCATCGTCCTGCGTCGTCAGGGTCGCACCGCCCGCACTGATCGCCCGCTCGACGACAGGCCGGGTCCACGCGATGCCCTCCTCAGAACGCCAACGCGCCAGAAACGCATCCAAGAGCGCGCGATCCTCGTCGGCACCTGCATCGCGCGCGGCGATCGCCTGCGTGCGCTCGCTCGACAACTGATCGAGCGTTGCAGCCAGCCGCGGATCGGCGACCGCAATGGCCGGCTCGAACGCACGGTTGGGATCAGGCAACTGCGAGTAGAGCCCGGGCTCCTCGATGCTGTTGAAGAACGCCAGCATCGAGTAGTAGTCCTCGGTCGTCACGGGATCGAACTTGTGGTCGTGGCACCGCGCACAACCCATGGTCAGGCCAAGGAAGACCGAGGCCGTCGTGTTCGTTCGGTCGACCCAGTACTCGACCAGGTACTCCTCGGGAATCGCGCCGCCCTCGTCGGTCGTGACGTGGTTGCGATTGAAGCCGCTGGCGATCACTTGATCCTGCGTGGCCCCCGGGATCAAGTCGCCGGCCAGCTGCTCGATCACGAAACGGTCGTAGGGCATGTTCGACCGGTACGCCTGCAGCACCCAGTCGCGCCACGGCCAGATCTGCCGACCCGCATCCATGTGAATGCCGCAGGTGTCTGCGTAGCGGGCCAAATCGAGCCACGGCACCGCCATGCGCTCTGCATGGCGCGTGACGTACGGCTCCTCTTCGAGCAGCATGGCCACGAGCC
>JASGCG010000332.1 GCA_030054235.1 Bacteroidia bacterium | reverse complement strand
CGGCGCACCTGGCGCAGTATGGCGTCATGGGCGATGTCTATGCCCACGACATCCTCGGCATCAAGCAGCCTCGCGTGGCGCTGATGAACGTGGGCGGCGAAGCCAACAAGGGCACGGCCGATGCGAAGGAAGCCCGCGAACTGCTGGAAAACACGCCCAACATCAACTTCATCGGCTTCGTCGAAGGACGCGGCGTCTTTGATGGCGAAGCCGACGTGGTGATCACCAACGGCGTCGTGGGGAACGTCATGATCAAGCTCGCCGAGGGCCTCTCGGCGGGCATCTTCCGTGCCCTCGCGACCGAGGTGCTCGAGATCGATCCTACGCTCGCGGCCCGGCTCGACCCGGTCGTCAAGAGCCTCTACGCCAAGTACGACTACCACGAGTACGGCGGCGCGCCGCTCATGGGCGTGAACGGAACGTGCCTCATCAGCCACGGCTCGAGCCAGGCGCGCACCATCATGAACGCCGTGCTGCGCTGCAAGCAGTTCGTGGCCGCGGGGATCAACGACACGCTCGTCAAGCGCCTCGCGGCGTGCACGGCGGCCCAGGCATGATCCAGCCCTGCGGTGTCCGGCTCGCGGGAACCGGCTCGGCCGTTCCCGACACCACGCTGACGAACAACGATCTCGCGCGCATCCTCGACACGAGCGATGACTGGATCGCGCAGCGCACCGGCATCCGCGAGCGCCGCGTCTCGGCGGGTGCGCCCGACCCCGTCTTCAACCTGAGCTGCCTTGCCGGCCAGCGCGCGCTCGACATGGCGGGCGTCAAGGGCAGCGACATCGACCTGGTGATCCTGGGCACCGTCAGCGGCGAGATGCTCTGCCCGAGCACGGCGTGCCGTGTTGCCGCGGCCCTCGGTGCCACGCCGGCGGGCGCGTTCGACATCGCCGCGGCATGCAGCGGTTTCGTCTACTCGGTCAATGTGGCCGATTCGATCATCCGGGCCGGCCGCGCCAAGCGCGTGCTCGCCATCGGCTGCGATGCGATCTCCTCGGTCGTCGACTACACCGACCGCACGGTGAGCATCCTCTTCGGCGATGCAGCCGGCGCCGTGGTGCTCGAGCGATGCGACGATCCTGCGAAGGGCTGCCGGTACCAGACCATGAGCGCCGATGGCGCGAACTGGCAGCACCTCTACATGCCGTACCGCCCGGACATCGTGCCCGAGTGCGATCGTGCGAACCCGATCCGCCTGGGCAACCTGCGCATGAACGGGCGCGAGGTCTACAAGTTCGCGGTGAACCGCTTCCGCGAGGTCATCGAGGATGCCTTCCAGAAGACCGGCCTCTCGGTGGACGACGTCAGCCAAGTGATCTGCCACCAGTCGAATGCGCGCATCATCGAGAGCGCCATCGAGAAGCTGAACCTGCCACGCGAGAAAGTCCTGGTCAACATCGATCGCTACGGCAACACGAGCGCGGGTTCGGTCGGGCTCTGCCTTGACGAACTGAACCGCGCTGGCAAGACTCCCGACGGCCAGCCCTTCATCATGGTCGCCTTCGGTGGCGGCCTGACGTGGGCGAGTTGCGTGTGGGACAAGTGACGCACCCGCCGGCACGCATGCCGGCCAGACAGGAGCCACCATGAGCCAGACCGTCCTTCTCTGCCCCGGACAAGGGGCGCAAGCCGTGGGCATGGGCACCGCGTGGGCTGCCGCAAGCAGCGCCGCGCGCACCATCATCGAGACCGCCGACCGCACGGTGTCGCTGCCGATCGGCATGACCTTGTCGGCCATCTGCGCCAACGGACCGCTCGAGCAGCTCAGCCGCACCGACATCAGCCAGCCCGCGCTCTACACCGTGGGCGTGGCGTGCGCGGCTGCCATGCACGAACGTGCGCCGCTCTCCCTCGCCGCGGCGGCGGGGCTCTCGCTGGGTGAATACACCGCGCTCCATCTGGCCGGCTCGTTCAGTTTCGAGGATGGACTCCGATTGGTTGCGCTGCGCGGCCGCTTCATGCAGGATGCCGCCGAGACCAGCCAAGGCGGCATGGTCGCCCTGATCGGAGCCGACGAGGAGAAAGCCCTTGAGGTCTGCGCCAAGGCGGCCGAGGGCGATTGTCTCGTCTGCGCCAACTTCAATGCCCCCGGGCAAATCGTGCTCAGCGGCCACGCCGCGGCCTGCGACCGCGCCGTCACCGTGGCCGGCGAACTCGGGCTCCGGGCCGCCAAGCTGACGGTGGCGGGCGCCTTTCACAGCCCGCTCATGCAGCCGGCGGCCGAGCGCCTGGCCGAGGCCCTCGATCGGACCGCATTCTCGGCACCCTCGTGCCCGGTCTGGAGCAACGTGACGGCCCGACCCCACGGCGACGACCCCGCCACCATCAAGCGGCTCCTCGTCGAGCAGCTGACGGCGCCGGTCCGTTGGAGCCAATCCTGCACCGATCTCATCGCTGCGATGCGCTCGGGCGGTACAGTGGTGACGTACCGCGAGGTGGCCCCGGGCACCGTCCTGAAGGGCCTCATGAAGCGGATCGACCGAACCTGCGAGGTGACCAGCCATGACCAGCCCGATCCAGTCGCTGCCTGAACTCCTTCGTTGCTGCGCCATGCTGGCGCCGCTCGCCCTCGCCGCCTGCGGCGAAGAAGCCCCGCCGCCGCCGCCGCCGGTCGCGCAGGCCGAGCCCGAACCCCCGCCGCC
>JASGCG010000331.1 GCA_030054235.1 Bacteroidia bacterium | reverse complement strand
AAGCGATCAACCATGATCCGGCGATCACGTTCTTCGCATCGGGGCACCAGATCGCGGGGCGGCCGTCGATGGGCGCGTGGCTGAGCTACGGCCTCGGCAGCATGAACCGCGACCTGCCGTCGTTCATCGTGCTCGTGTCGAAGGATGCCAACCGCGACCAGCCGCTCTACGCGCGGCTGTGGGGCAGCGGCTTCCTGCCCAGCGAGCACCAGGGCGTGCAGTTCCGCTCGGGATCGGAGCCGGTGCTGGCGCTCTCGAATCCCGAAGGCGTGTCGCCGCACGCGCGGCGCGCCATGCTCGATGCGCTCGGCGGGCTCACGCGTGCCGCGGTCGCCCGTGAGTCGGATCCCGAGGTCGATGCACGGCTCGCGCAGGCGGAGCTCGCGTTCCGCATGCAGACGAGCGTGCCCGAGGCGACCGATCTGTCGAGCGAGTCGGAGGCGACCTTCGATCTCTACGGCCCGGGCTCGCGCGATCCCGGCACCTTCGCGGCCAACTGCCTGCTTGCGCGGCGGCTCGTCGAGCGAGGCGTGCGGTTCGTGCAGCTCTTCCACCAAGGGTGGGACCAGCACGGCGGATTGCCCGGTGGCATCTCGTACCAATGCCGGCAGACCGATCAGGCCAGCGCTGCGCTCGTCATGGACCTGAAGCGCCGCGGCTTGCTCGAGGACACGCTCGTGGTCTGGGGCGGCGAGTTCGGTCGCACCGCGTACTGCCAGGGGCGCATGACGGTCGATGACTACGGTCGCGATCACCACCCGCGGTGCTTCAGCGTGTGGATGGCTGGCGGGGGCGTCAAGGCCGGCCATGTGCATGGCAGCACGGACGAGTTCGGCTCGAACATCGTCGATGGCGCGGTCCATGTCCATGATCTGCACGCGACGATGCTGCACCTCTTGGGCATCGACCACGAACGCCTGACCTGGTTCTATCAGGGGCGTCACTACCGTCTGACCGACATCGCCGGCCGCGTGGTGAGCGGGGTGGTGGGGTAGGGCTACGCCGAACGAGTGCGGTCGAGCGTGACTTTCGCCGTCAGCCGTGCACCAAGCGCCTCAAGAAGGCGATTGGCCCGAGCAACGGTGATGCCCCAGTACTCGGTGCGCTCATCGCGGCTGACCTGCGCTTCGGTGCACTGCATGCGCTTGGCCAGGTCGCGTTGACTCAGGCCGCGGGCGAGCCGAGCCGCAATCAAGAGCTGGCCAAGGCCATCAAGGTTTCGGAACTCGGAGAGATTGCCCCGCTTGATCCGGCGGTACTGGGCGATCTCATGCCGAAGCGCGGCGGCAGCGTTCAGTTCCACGGCAAGCAAGCGCTGGAGTGCCGTGGCATCGTGCCCCCGACTTCGCAGTTCCCCCTTGCGGCGAGTCATCTGCATGGTCGCTTGCTTCAGGAGCGCCGTTGCACGACGGAGTTCGTGGTCAGTCCTGATCATGTCGGCCCCCGGATGGCTGGTCGCACGAGCCGAACGACTCCCTTGGGCCGCCCATCGCTGCGGCGACGCCGGAACAGCTCGTCGAGGATCGCCCTGACCGCCGGCTCAGGAGCTCCCTGATGCATGGGAAGTGGATAGAAGTCCAGGCGCCGAGCATGCCACATCGGCAATTCCGCCTTGGATGACCCCGGCCCACGTCGACGGCGGCGCGCATCCCACGTCCAGTGCCCGGCGGGGTCGATCTGGTTGAGTCGCGCCTCGAGCGTTCCGTCTGCCAGCAGGCACTCATCGCACTCGAAGAACCCGTCGACATCACGCGGCTCGGGGGTGTCCTCGACGAATGAGCCGTCAAGGACCACATCTCCGGCTCCTGCGGTCCAGAGTGCGAGGATGGCATGGCGAGCCCGGGCAGCCAGCTCGGCACGCCAGGCTCCATTCCATGCAACGGACGGTGAGCCCGGGAGCACCAAGCACGATGTCGGCAGACTCGAGACCGTGAGCACGTGATCGCCTGGGGGCAGGATGCCATCTGCCGTGAAGGCAAGGCGATGTTCGGGTAGGCGCATGGTGGATGACGGCCCATAAGCAAAGCATGGCACGACTTAACACAAATGTCAAGACGGGTTTCCAGCCATCCTATTGCCTGAATCGGGTCGGTCGTGATCAGCCTCCAGAACTTCGGTGCAATGACCCTCACCTCGTTCCCGCCACGATCTTTCTGACCGACATGGCGGTCGCGTGACGAGCGGAGTGATGGGGTAGCCAGTTCGCATGTCCCGAACCCGGCTTTCGTGGACAATGCCCTGGACCAAGGAGCTGCATGGCCAATCTGAATCCACCGGTACTGGCTCGAACAACCGCGCGCGTCACCATTGCCGCCATCGGCGTGTCGGCAGCAGTGTTCATCGCGGCGCATGCCGCCGAACCACCGATGGGACCGCAGGGCGGGCCCAATGCGCCCGAGCGGAAGATCCTCAAGCAGTTCGATGCTGACGGCAACGGTCGGCTCGAAGGTGCGGAGCGCGACGCCGCGCGCGCCGAACTGAAGACGTCGGCGCCAACGCAGGGCAGGCGACCAGGCGGTCCGGATGGGCTCGGGGGCCCCGATGGCCCCGGTGCACGTGGCGGTCGAGGCCGAGGATTCGGCGGGCCGGAGGGCCCCGGCGGCCCCGGTGGGCCTGGTGGTCCCGGCGCACCCGACGGGCCTGGCGGT
>JASGCG010000330.1 GCA_030054235.1 Bacteroidia bacterium | reverse complement strand
GTACCCGCCTGGATCAGGCGACGCAGGAGCCCGGCATCGACCGGCTTCGCGAAACGGGCGTCGTAGACGGCCACGCGGTACTCCGGCAGCATCGGCAGCGCATCGAGCGCATCGAACGCCACGGTGCCGTAGGCGATGATGGCGACGTCAGCTCCGGCTGGCTCGACCAAGGGACGAGCGATGCCGAGCTGGAAGGCCGGGCAGGGGTCATTGGCAAGGCGCGTGTCCACGTTGGCGCGCGGGTAACGCATGGCCGAGAGACCTTGGTCGTAGCCGGCCATGAACTCGATGGCCGCCTTCATGCTGGCTTCATCGATCGGCGCGAGCAGCGCTGCCTTGGGCAGCGTGGCCAGCAGCGACACGTCGCAGAAGCCGTGGTGCACGGCACCATCGCCACCGACGAGTCCCGCGCGATCCAGGCACAGGCGCACGGCCAAGCCCTGCAGCGCGACTTCCTGGAACGCCTGGTCGTACGCGCGTTGCAGGAACGTGCTGTAGACGGCGAAGAACGGCTTCCATCCGGTCTTGGCCAGGCCGGCCATCATGTCGAGCGCGTGGCTTTCGCAGATGCCCGTGTCCCACGTGCGCTCGGGGAACCTGGCCAGCGGCTTCGAGATGCCGGTGCCGTCGGGCATGGCGGCCGTGGCCGCGCAGACCTTGGGGTCGCGTGCCATGAGGTCGACCATCGCCTCGCCGAAGGCGGCGGTGAAGGAACGGCCGCCCTTCTTGATCTCGACGCGGCAGCCCTCGTTCTCGAGATCGCCTTCCGCGACCGTGAACGGGCTCGGCGAGTGGAACGTGCACGAATCCTGCTCCGCAAATCGGAAGCCCTTGCCCTTGACGGTCTTCACGTGCAGCACGAGCGGACGGTCGGTGTGCTTGGCCTCGTTCAGGAACTCGATGAGCGTGGGCAGGTCGTGGCCATCGATCGGGCCGACCGTGAGCAGGCCGAAGTGCTCGAACCAGGCATCGTCGCTGAGGAAGCTCTTGCTGCTCTCGCCGACGCGGTGATAGAGGTCGCGCGCTAGGCGCCCGCCGGGAATGTTGTCGGTGATCTGCTTCGCGGCCTTCTTGAACTCGCCATACGTGTGCGACAGGCGAACGCGGTCGAAGTACTGCGCCACCGCGCCCTGCGGCTTCGCGATGCTCATGCCGTTGTCGTTGAGGATCACGAGGAACTGCCGGTGCAGGGTGCCCGCGCCGTTCAGGCCTTCCATCGCGAGGCCGTTGACGATCGACGCATCGCCGATCACGCTCACGACGCGCCGGCCGGTGGGGTTCTCGTGGGACCAGCCCTCGCCGTTGAGCGCATCGCCGCGCGCCATGCCGACGGCGGTGCTGATGGCCGTGCCGGCGTGACCGACGCTGAAGAGGTCATAGGGGCTCTCGACCGGGGCCGGGAAGCCCGCCATGCCACCGCGCTGGCGCAGCTTGGGCAGGAGGTGCTGGCGACCCGTGAGCAGCTTGTGGGTGTAGCACTGGTGACCGACGTCGAACAGCAGTCGATCGTGCCCGAAGTCGAACACGTAGTGCATGGCCACGGTCAGTTCGACCACGCCGAGGTTCGGTGCAAGGTGGCCACCGCTGCGCGACACCTGGTCGCAGATCGCAGCGCGGATCTCGGCGCAGAGTTCCTGCAGTTGGGCGATGCTCAGGCGTCGGAGGTCGGCGGGGGATTGGATGGTCGGCAGGTGGGCCATGGTCGTTTCTCGGGAACTTGGCAAGTCTAGTCGGCTTCGACGCTTGGGCGCCGTTGGATTGAGTCGTGCGGGGCGATTCCCTGGCTCAGCGCGTGCGGCCGGCGAGGTAGTCGGTCAGCCGACCGAGCGGTTCGCCCGCCGGGCCGAGGGGGGCGATGGTCGAAAGAGCCTCGCTCCGCAGGCGCTCGATCTCGCTGCGCGTGCGCTCAAGGCCATGCACGATCGGGTAGGTGAGCTTGCCCGCATCGCGGTCCTTGCCGACCGCCTTGCCGGCGTGCTCGGCCGTCTGCGTCTCGTCGATCAGGTCGTCCACGGCCTGGAACATCACGCCGTTCAGCGTGCCCCACTCGGTCAGCCTGACCAGCAGCGGCTCGGGTGCACCGGCACTGAGCGCGCCCATGCGGCACGAGCAGACCAGCAGCGCACCGGTCTTGTTGGCGTGGATCCGCTCAAGGCGGTCCACGGCGCTCATGCCTTCGGGGAAGCCACCGAGCGTGTCATGGACCTGGCCGGTGATCATGGCGTTGGTCGCGCGGCTGAGTTCCATCACGATGCGAAGCGCACCGCGCGGCGACGCTGACGCGGCCCGGAAGGCGAGCGCCAAGAGCGCGTCGCCGGCGAGGATCGCCATCGCCTCGCCCATGGCCCGGTGCAACGTCGGGCGGCCGCGCCTGAGGTCGTCGTTGTCGAGCGCGGGAAGGTCATCGTGCACGAGGCTGAAGGCATGGACCATCTCGATCGCGGCGGCGGCATCGAGCGCATCGTCGATCGAACCACCGGCCGCGCGGGCGCACGCCAGGACCAAGGTCGGGCGCAGCCGCTTGCCGCCGCCCAAGAGCGCGTATTCGACGGCGCTCCGAAGGTTCGGGGCGTACTCGGCATGGGCCACGTGGTGGGCCAGCCGCGCTTCGATCGCGGCGAGGTCCTCGAGGTTGAACACATCCGGCTGCGTGGTCATGG
>JASGCG010000020.1 GCA_030054235.1 Bacteroidia bacterium | reverse complement strand
TGGCCACGAGCATCGAGCTCGCAGGACGGTCGACGGCGGAGAAGTGGTCCGACAGCAGGATGCCCACGAAGAGGAGCAACCCGAATCCAAGGACCAACGCCAGCTTGTGTTCACGGTTCATCGCAGCATCCATGCCCTGAGGGCTCTCGACCCATCCAGACGGCCTCTGCATCCTTGCATCGGCCCGACTCTCCAACGATGTCCTGCCTCGATCGCCGAGCGGTTGGGTCAGCGGGCCAGCCTGATGGCCCGCAACTTCGCCGATCGGGCCCGGGGATTCGCACCCACCTCGGTGGGTGAAGCCTCCACGGGCTTGCGGGTGAGGGACTCAGCCCACCCCGCTTCGATCATCTGGGCGAAGGCCCGCTTGACGATCCGGTCCTCCAGGCTGTGGAAGGACATGATGGCCACCCGAGCACCCGCCGCGAGCCACGTGGGCGACCCCGAGGCGGCAGCGAGCGCGGCATCGCGCACGGCCGCCACGAGTCCTTCGAGTGCTCCGAGCTCGTCGTTGACGGCGATCCGGAGTGCCATGAAGGTCCGCGTGGCTGGATGCAACCGACTCGCCGCGGCACGGGCGCCATAGGACTCCCGTACCAGGCTCGCAAGCTGACCCGTCGTCGATATCGGCACACGGGCGCGAGTCTGTGCAATGTTCCTGGCGATGCGTCGCGCGAAAGGATCCTCGCCGTAGTGGAAGATGATGTCGGCCAGTTCGCGCTCGTCCAAGCGGGCCACGAGCTGGGCTGCCGTCTCGCCGCGAGTGGGATCGAGGCGCATGTCGAGCGGCCCATCGTGCGAGAAGGCCAGACCTCGGGAGGGATCGTCGACCTGAGTCGACGCGAAGCCAAGATCGGCCAGGACAGCGTTGGCCGGCGGGGTCCCCGTTGGCATCATGAGCCCGACGGAGCGAAAGTCGGCGTGAACGGCCTGGACCCGCGGCGCCGAAGGCATGGCCGAGACCCGTGCAGCCGCGTAGGCAAGGTTGGTCGGGTCGCGATCGAAGAGCGTCAACACGCCGGATGCCCCCACCGACGCACCCAGCGCAACGGCGTGACCACCTCGACCGGCCGTGAGGTCGACCACGCTCTCGCCAGAGACTGGGACCAGCAGCTCCACGATCTCGCCGAGCAGCACCGGGCGATGACCGTGCGGGTCGGAAGCTCCGGCGTCATGGGCGGCGCGATCGCCGCGCGGACTTGGGTTCGACGTCATGCCTTGGCCGGGTCGGCGGGCTTGGCTGCATCCGCCGCGGCGCTCGGCAGCGCTTCAGGGGCAGCATCCGCCCGCGGAGCCACCTGCCACCGCTCAAGCAAGGCGGCCTTGAGCGCCACGCAGATCAGGCCCGCGAAGAGCACGAACGCGATGCTGTAGACCACCAGGACACGGGGGCGCTCGAAGAGTTGCAGCGCGGCCAGGCCGACCCCAAGCATCGTGAACGCTGCGGTGACGGCATACAGCAGAAAGACCGCCTTGCGGACGGATCCCGTCAATCGCTTGGCCTGATGGTGGATGTGATTGGCATCGGCCGCCGACATGGGCAGGCCGGCCAGCTTGCGGCGGATGATGGCCAGCAGCGTGTCCATGATCGGCAGCGCAAAGATGATCAGGCCCGCGAAGAACAGACTGATGCTGTCTTCCTGCGCCTGCATCATGATGCAGACCGCAAGCAGGTACCCGATGAGCAGGCTTCCGCAATCGCCCAGGAAGATGACCGCGGGATTGAAGTTCCACGGCAGGAATCCGAGCAACGCGCCGAGCAGCGCCAGCGCCAGGACCACGCGCGCGGCGACGAACTGACCTTGCTCGACGCCGACCGGAAGGGTCGCGGCAAGCAAAAGCCCGACGGTCAGGAAACCGACCGCCATGATCGAGCTGGTGCCGGTCAGCAGGCCATCAAGACCATCGATCAGGTTCGCGGCATTGCAGGCACCCAGGATCATGCCCGCCACGAGGACGATGCCGACCCAGTAATAGATGGCGTCCTCGGTGACGATGCCGGCGGTCGATCCGGTGAGCCACTCGCTCACGCCACCGTGAACGATCGGATAGAGCAGGCCGCGCGCGATCGGCGTGCCGAAGGCGTTCTCCGGCGAGTAGCACAGGAGCGCAGCGGCCACGAGCTGCCCCGCGATCTTGCCCCAGGGGTGCATCGAATCGAGGTCGTCGAGGAACCCGACGAACGCGATGGCCGTCATGCCTGCCAGGATTTCCCACGGCACCGGCATGAAGTCACGCTCGCCCATGCCCACGAACGCATAGGAGACACCGAGTGCCGCGACCAGGCCGAGGAACACGGCGAGCCCGCCGAGATACGCGACCGGGTACTTGTGCAACTTCCGCTGCTGGTCGGGCTTGTCGATGATGCCAGCCTGCACCGCCATCAGGCGCACGAACGGCGTGGCAACCAGCGTGACCAGGAACGCCACGAGGAAGACAGGCGCTGCTTCGTTGAGGACGGACATCGCGCCGACGAGGATGCCCTCGCCCGTCGCTGGTGCGGCCGCCGCCACGGACGCCGGGATCGGATCCTGCTGGATCAACCCGTGGCCTCGGTGGGTGCAGCCTGGATCGCAGGCGAACCGGATCCGTAGGCAGCGATGGTGCGCAGGTTGCGCTGCATGTGGCCGCCTTGCACCTCGACAGGTCGGTTGAGGACGAGGCCGATGACCTCGGCACCCGCCTCACGCAACTTGCTCGCGTAGCGGAAGACCAGGCCCTTCTCCTGCGTGAGCGCGTTGACGACCAGCACGACCCGATCGCCCACGCGGTCGGCAAGGAGCAGCGATTCACCGGCGACGACCAGCGGCGGTGCATCCATGACCACGACGTCGTAGTTCGTCTTCAGCTGCTCGATCACCTCGACGGTG
The DNA here is from genome assembly GCA_030054235.1 of Bacteroidia bacterium. Lineage (GTDB taxonomy): Bacteria > Planctomycetota > Phycisphaerae > Phycisphaerales > SM1A02 > SYIB01. The sequence goes on along the minus strand of JASGCG010000020.1, from coordinate 8,889 downwards.
TGGAGCGTGCAGAGCAGTTCGGGCAGCCGCGATGCCGGGCCGCCGGCGCAGACCACGTCGATGCCCGGCACGGCCGGACGGATCGCCTGCTCAGGCGTGATGCGGCCCTGAAGCAGCTCGCCCAGGCCGGGAGTCTCGGCCGGCAAGCCCACGAGTTCGTGCATGCGCGGGCGACGGAAGTTGCAATCGATGATGAGGACCTTGCGCGCAGCATGCGCCGCGGCGGCGGCGAAGTTCGTGACCATCGTGGTCGTCCCTGCGGAAGGGCCCGCCGACACGAACATCACGCCCTTGGCCGGGGAACCGCCGTCCGGGGTGCCCCAGGCGCGCGAGACTTCCATGCTGAACTGGCGCATGACCTCGCTGAACGAGGCATTGGGGTGATTCCACAGCGCCCACTCGGGCTGCGTCGGTCCGCCGACTTCGTCCTGACGTACGGGAATCACACCAAGGATCTTGCCCGCGCCCACGATGTCGGCCGGATAGCGCACGCGCTGCTCCGTGATCTCGCGCAGGAAGAGCACACCGACGACGGCCAGCACACCCAGCGCAGCGCCGCCGGGCAGCGTGATCTTGAGCTTTGGGAACGAGCGCTCACGGGGATCGATCGCTGCCCGCATGATGATCTGCTGGGCATCGGCGCGATCTGCACGGAGTTGATTGCTCGCGATGTTCTGCTCAAGGGCCTGGCGCTCCTCCTGCTTGCCCGCCTTGACCTGCTTCAGGCGCTCGATGCCGGTGACCACCTGCGCTCGATCCACCAAGACGCGCTCGGTCTCGGTGATCTCGCGATCGATGCCCTTCTGCGTCTCGCGAAGTGCGGTCAGATCCTCGTCGAAACGCTTCTCGTCGGCAAAGCGGTTTTGCTGCACCTGCTCCGCCAGCCGCGTCTTCAGCTGCTGCTCCACCTTGTCGAGCGCCTCGCGGGCTTCTTTCTCCTGCGGGGTTCCTTCGCGGTACCGCGACCGGACCGCGTCGTAGTTGCCCTGGACACGGTCACGGTCCACCAGCAGCGCCTGCACGGCTGCATCGCGGCGTGCCTCGCGCAGCTCCTCCTCGGTGCCCATGCCGGTCCCGCCCTGGCGGGCCTTCGCGGACTCGAGCCTGGACTGCGTGAGCTGGATCTGCTGGATCACGTCGGCCCGACGTAGCAGGAGGGCCTCGAGCGCTCGCTGGCCCTTCTGGGGGTCCTCGTCGTACGACTGGATCTTGGCATCCCGCAACTCCTTCTTGATCTGGTCATCGATGGTGCTGAGCTCGGACTCGATCTCCTTGACTCGCTTGCGCATCGACTCCGTTCCCGACGTGATGCGCTTGTTCTCGTCCTCGACGCGAAGCGTCATGTAGGTCTCTCCCACCGTGTTCAGGATGGGCGCGATGTCCTCGCGGACCGTCCAGCTCAGACGGAGCACGAACAGCTGGCTGCTGCGCGCGAAGGAGGCGGACAGGTCAGACTTGAGCTCTCGCAGGCAATCGGTCGTGTTGAGGACGCCATTGTCGAAGAACTGCTGCGCATACTCGGTTCCGCGAAACGCCGGTGCCGCCATCACCGCATCGAGGACGCGATCCGAGAGCATGAAGCCGATCTCGGTGTTGGCGATGCGGACGACCTGCTCCTCCTGGGAGTAGTCTTGGCCGACAGCATCGGTGCCGTCGATGATGCGATTGCGGATCTCAAAGACAGCCTCGCCCGAGAAGATCGGATACGCGGCTCCCATTCCGAAGTTCAGGATCACGCCAAGCGCGGCACCGATGGCGCCTCCGCCGACGATCGCCTTCCAGTGCTCGCGCAGGACGCGGATCGGATCGATGTTCACCGACGGCCGCGAAGAGGGGCGGCGTGCATCGGCGGGACTGCGGGATGGTGACCTGGTCATGGTGTGTTCCTCCGTCACTTCAACTTGGCTTCGAGCGCGGAGGCGGCAGCGGCTTCCGACTCGGCGAGTGGGGAATCCTTGGCCAACGACATGGCTGATGCAAGTGATGCCTTCGCGGCATCCTTGCGGCCCTGCGCATCCTGTGCCATCGCAAGGTGCAGCAGGAGCGTCGGCGTCTGGCGGAGGTCGAGCCCGCGCAGGAGCGTCATCTCGGCGCCAACGACATCCCCCGACTTGAGCTGCGCGAGCCCGAGGGTGTCGATGCCATCCACATTCGTCGGATCGAGCGCCGTTGCGCGGCGGGCAAACTCAAGCGCACGTGTGGCATCTCCACAGCTGGCTTCGACATATGCGAGGTTGTTGATGGCATCGAATTGGTTGGGGAAGGCTTCGAGCACCTTGCCGAACTCCTCCGTGGCGCCCTTGCAGTCACCGGCGCGGTACAGGACGTTCCCGAGCGTCATGTGGCCCATGGCCAGCAGTGTCCGGTCGTCTCCTGACGCGGCAAGCGCCGACTGCGCATACTCCTTGGCCTTGGCCAGCACGTCGGGTGGGGCGTTCTTCGGCAGCGTCCACGCTGCCGCAAGCTGACGCAAGGTCTCGGGATCCTTCATGTCAGCCACCTGACGGACGAAGGCGTCATACGCCTCAAGCTCTGACTTGGACTCCGACACCTTGAAGACCAGCAGCAGGATGTCGAACCAGCCCTGCAGCGGCTGCCTGGCCGCGCCGGCGGCCTGATTGGCCTGATAGATGCTCCGGAGATTGACGAGGCCGGCCTCACGCGCGCCGCTGAGACTCTCGCCGGCGGAACGTGCGCTCTGCAAGTACAGCGACTGGCGCACCTGTTCGGGGTACGCGCGGATCAGCCCGCTCAGACTGCGCAGATCGGGCGGATCCTTGGTCAGGTACATGCCCGCCGCGAGTTCCAGCGAACCGATCGCTCGGTCCGATCCGAATGCCCGCTCGTAGCTCTGGCCAGCCTCGGTCCACTGGCGGGCCTCCGACTGGATCTCCGCGAGCCGCCGCAGCCAAACTGCGTTCAGCGCGGACTGCTGGACCGCTTCTTCAAGCACGGTACGGGCCGAGGCGGGATCGCCTGTGCGCAGATACAGGTTGACGAGGTCCATCCTCACCCCGGCATCCTTGGGCAGCGCCGAGAGGATCCTGCGCGCTTCCCTGACGGCGCCCTCCTTGTCACCCTTGGCCTCAAGGGCCATCCATCGCAGGCGCGCGATCGATGTACTCAGCTGGTCCAGCGCCTGGGCCGGCTCGAGTGCCTTGAGGCAGGTATCCAGATATGCCTTGTCGCCGGTTCGGCGATACATCTGCATCGAGATCTCCGCCAGAGAGACGTGCGGCAGCGGCGAGCGAGGGTCGAGCTGGGCCGCCTCGCCGAGCACCTTCTGAACCGCGGCGAAGGATGCATCCATGCCCGCCCGGTCACCTGCCTCCTGCCTGCCGATCATGTCCTGGACCGCAGACATGCCAAGCACGAGCTTCGTGGCGAACTGCTCACGTCGATCCGTTCCATCCTGGACGCGGGCCAAGAGGGCCTTCGCCGCATCCGCCTGCCGGATCACGAGGTTCCAACGCGCGGCCTCACGAAGGTCGTCGTTCGAAGGCTGCTGGGCCAGCAGCGGCTCGACGGCCTTGAGCGCCGCCTCGATCTCACCCCTCGATGCGCGCAGACGTGCCACGGCCCGGATGGTTGCAGTATCACCCTGCGACGCCTCCAACGCACGGGCCAAGGCCTTCTCCGCCTGTTCGGGTTTGCTGATCCGGTAGAGAAAGTCCGCCTGCATGAGGAAGAGAAGAGGCCGATTGCGGGTGACGGTCGAGGCTGCCGACTCGAGCACGGCCTCGGCGCCGGCGATGTCGCCAAGCGCCGACAGACCCTGCATCTCGACGCTCACGGCATCGAGGTCGTTCGGATCCGCCTTTCGCACAGACTGGAGCAAGGCTTTGGCTTCAACGACATTGGCCTCACGGGCGCGACGGATCACGTCCTGGCGATTCGCCAGCTGCATGCCCTCCCACTGTGCCTGCGAGTACCGGGGACGGAACTGGTCATCCAGGATGTTGGTCTGGTCGGGCGATGCCTCGAGCAGCAAGGCAGCCAGGCCGCGCATGTTGGCAAGATCGTCAGGCGCCTTTCGCAACCGGATCCGACGCTCGACGAGGGCACGCGATCGATCACCGATGCGTGCCTCGGCCGCGAGCCACTGGTTGAGAAGATCTCCTTCGTCGGGATTTGCCGCCGCAGCCTCCGCAAGGAGCGCCAGCGCACGCTTCGATTCCCCGGTCGCCAGCAAGGCGTCGGCGTACAGGCGACCGATGGCCGAATTGGTGGGCTGACGCTCGAAAGCACGTGCCAGCAAGGTGACAGCCTTGTCGGGGTTGCCCAGCGCGAGGTATGCCTCGCCGAGCAGGCGAAGCCTGAGCGCATCGCCCGTAAGGGCCTCTGCATCCGCCTTGATGAGCTCGACGACCTTGTTGGCATCGCCGTTCCTGAGCGCTGCCACCGCCAGGATGACAGCAGCCATCTTCGGATCGCCTGCTGCACCGGCGGCCTTCACGGCCTCGTCAACCATGGCGGGATCCTTGCGACGAGCGCCACGTTCCGCCATCAAGATCAGCAGAGTCTCGTTCCCGGGACTGGCCGCCAGTGCCTTGGGGAGCACCTCGTCGATGCCGCGCCGGATCGATGCCAGCTCGCCCGTGATCCGCTCGCGCTCCGATGCATCCGCCGAGCCGATCACGGCCCGCTCGAAGGCAGGTTCGCTCGCCAGCAGCGTCGATGCCTCGAAGACCAGCCGCTCCGTCTCGGTGCCCGGACGCATGGACGCCGCCTGGCGAAGGCGCTGGACGGGATCGGTCGTCGAGAGGTCGAGCTTGCGCGCCTTCAGGATCGCGTTGTCGGGGAACAGCGCAAGCGACTCCTCTGTTGCCTTGAGGGCCGCCTCGCGATCACCCGTGCGGGCGATCGCCTCGACCCACATCAGCCGCGGGCGAACATCGCCCGGATTCGCCGCGATCAGGACCACGGCCGCATCGCGAAGCGCCATGGGATCGCCCTTCGATTCCTGGAAGGCCTTCCGCAGCGCAGCCTCCAGTTCGTCGAGCGCCGGCGCAAGCCCCGCCGGGTCCATGGATGCGCCCAGCACGGAGGTGGCAAGGTCGTTCGATGGATCGAGCTGCTTCAGGCGCTCGGCAAGCGCTCGTGCCTCGTTACGTCGCCCGGTCGCGTTCGTCACACGCAGGGCGCCCTCCAGGATCTTCGCATTCTGCGGGAACTTGGCAGCAGCCCGAGCGGCGAGTTGCTGCGCCACTCCGAACTCCTCGCGCCGCAAGGCGCACTCGATCGCCACGAGCATGGCCAGCGTGTCGCTGTCCGACGAGGAAGCTGTTCGCTCCAGCCCTCGAAGCGCCGGGCCGTACTGGCCCCGCCCGAACAGCAAGAGCGCTTCGCACCGGCCGATGGTCTCGTCGTTGCCCGCACCGGCAACCCTCCGCATCGCCTGGATCGACGCATCGAGCCGTGGCAGCAACTTCTCGCGGGCGGCAGCATCGTCCGCCTCGATCAGCTCGACGAAGTCCGAATCGAAGATCCCCTGGGCCGCACGCACGCGCATGGCATCCTGGCTGAGCGCCGCCGGGCCCTGGGGGAACGCCTGAAGGTCGCGGACCTTCGTGAACAGGGCAATCGCCTCCTGGCGATCCGCCGCCACAGTCGACGTCTGTAGCACGCCAGCAAGCTCAAAGTTCACCATCGGATCGCCGGCATGCTTCTCAAGCCAGTCCTGCGCGATCTCGACGGCCTTGTTTCGCTCAACGTCACCGAACATCGGCGCGATCTTCAGCACGTTGACAACGTCGATGGCATCCAGACCGTCCACCGTGCGTGCCCCAAGCTCAAGCATGGCCCGTACCGCGACGGGCGCCTGCGCCTCGGCCTGAGGCCGCCGCAGGTCCCGATCCGTCGACATGGCCTTCAGGCTGACAGCAATCGCAAGCCTGAGCGACTCCGGATTCGCGGCCACTCCTTGGGCGAGGTAACCATCGAGCAATTCGCCCCACCGGGCGACATCAGTCGAAAGGCCGGCACGGCGGGCAGCATCCAGGCGGGCGCTGGCGTATTCGACCAATCCGATCCAGGGCTCTTCTCCGGAGCCAGGTGCACGCGCGAGATCCAAGAGCTTTCGCTCGGCATCATCGATGCCCGCACGCTTGGACTCCCACTGGCGAAGCGCCGCAGTCGTGGCCAAGACCTCGATCATCGACGTCTGCTCGGGATGATTCGCGAACGCCGGCTTGATGCGGGCGCATGCGAGGGCCACATCCGCCGGATTGGTGCCCGCCAGCATGTCGAGGTAGGACTTCAGAAGCGAAACGTCGGCGGGATCCGACTCGGCCAACTTCGCCCGTCCGCCGAGAAGCTGGAAGTAACTCTGAGCTGCGGCCTGGGTCGTGTTGGTGCTCTGGAGTTCGAGCGCCTCGACGTACTTCTTCCAGAAGTCAGTCCGGTCGGGCCGCTTGTTGGCCGCGCGGCCGTAGCGATCGACAGCCTCATTGACCTTGCCTGCACGCAGCGCTGCATCGCCGAGGGCGATGTTGCGCTCTGGTGCACTGGACATGCGCCATGCGGCAACACCACCGACCCCGACGACTGCGGTGAGCGTGACACCACCGACGATGACGATGAACTTGCGGTTGAGCTTGCGTGGCATAGGTTCCTCTCAGTCGGCCTTCGGCCGTTGCTTGTCGATCTTCTCCCGGGACTCCCATTCGGGCCAGTCAGGGAGGCAGCGCATGATCTCGGGCATGGCGCGGCCGATCAGGTCGCCGGCCATGTCGGCAAACGCCTCGTCGGTCGCCGACTCGGCTGGCAGCACGATGGTGCACTGCACCTTGCAGTAGTAGGCGTGGCGGTCCGTCAGGTCGAACGCAAGGTTCCGGACCTCGTACGGAGAGCTGGTCGCGCGGCCGTTCGCGATGAAGAGGTAGCCACCCATCACGCGGTGACGTGTGTCGCCTTCCTCCTGGAACTCGGTCACGCTCGTGATCCACTCCCCCTGCGGGAGATTGACGGTCTGCTCACGACGGGTGACCGGATCCTGCACGACTGCCGTTCGGTAGGGCTGGCCCGTGGCGGCATTCACCGCGTCGGAAGTGCCCCACGTGCTGCCATCGATGCTCAGCTGGACCGCGTGCGGCTGCTCGGCCATGATCATCCCCGCTGCTCCCCAGCACCGCTCGGGAACGTGCGGCACGGTGTCGATGAGGCCGGTGTAGTAGGCAACGTGCAGCTGCACGCGCTGTCGACCCTCGGCTCCCGGGCGCTCATAGGTCCGAAGCAGGTACTGCTTGGTTCCGAGCTCGGTCTCGATGTCGGCACCGTACCGGACGTCCTCGCCGACGCGTTCCCACTCCCCGAGGATGACCGGAACGCTGTCCAGCGATTCCCGCAGCGGCACCGGCAACTTCCGCAGATGCACGTTCAGGCTTTCGATAGCGACGCGGAAGCCAAGGGCACTCCCCGCAAGCGTCACGCAAACTATGAAAAAGGCGGCAGAACAGCGTCGGTCAAACCGCATGGCGAGCCCCACGGTCTTCGACCATCAGATTGTTGATGACCCACTGGATCCCGAGGAACAAGACGAGCCCGGGAAGCATCCAGAGGAGACCGACGAAGTGGTGGAACTCGCCCGAGGCGAAATTGGAATCCGCCAACGAAAGGATCCCCAGCGTGACGATGCGCAGGATGTTCACGACCAACGCGACCGGGATCGCCGACAGGACCATGAGACTCCGCTGGATGAAACCGGTCATCTGGGTCGCTGCAAGGAACGTGCCGAGCGCCGTAAAGGCGACCACCATTCGCATGCCGCTGCAGGCTTCGGCAACGTTCAGCGGATGGGACACGCCGTCGCTCAGCACCGTGATGGTGTTGCCGCTCCGGTCTGCATCGATGCCCAAGACCAGCAGCAGGCCGTACGCGCCGAGGGCTGCCAGGTCCTGCAGCAGGAAGGTCGCCTTTGAGAGCAGCCGCTCCGATAGCGTCTGGCTGAAGATGCAGACATAGAGCAGGGGAAACCACAGCACCCGCATGGCACGCGTGCCGAGGATCGCCCAGACCGCACCGAACAATGCCAGCGTGACGCCGACAGCCTGAAGATTGTGGTGGAACAGCGGCTTGGGCCCGATGACGCAGAGCACGTACCAGGCCACGCCCCCGATCAGCACCAGCAGGGCTGACCAGCAGGGCCGGAAGGGCTCGGCAAGCAATGCCTCCCTTCGCAACCAGACGAGATAGCCCCCAACCGCAGGAATGACCAGCGTGTGCCCCCAGTCCGAGGGTTGGCTGATCGCGAAGGCAACCTGCTGCCGCAGGAAGTCGAAGAACACAGCGGTCCCAAGTGCGAGCAGCACGACAAGAAGGCCCGCGACCACGGGCGCGGCGGGTTCGGTGATTCGGCCTGTCGGCATCTCGGTGGACATCATCAGGTTCGTTCACGTTTTGGCTGGCCGCCGTTCTGCCCATGCTCGGACGGGATCGTCCGCGCTTGGCCGGCCATCCACTACTGCACCGTCAGGGCCTCCGGCGGCGGTCCGAAGATGTCGGTACCCCAGTTGCGATCGATGAGGAAGCCGAATCCGTATGTCATTCGGAAGCCGTTGCGGATAACCGCCAGCGGCTGCGCGAAGAAGTTCGTTCCGATGATCACATGATCATCGCTCTTCAAGACGATGTCGGGCTCCGAACGTTCACGTATTGCAGCGAGATTCACTCGGATGGCCGCCTCCCGGTCGCCGACGCGGCGGACGAGGTCGACGCGTTCAGGGATCGCGAGCGGGCCAAGGCCGCCCGCAGCAGCCACCAGGCGGCTGAGGGTGAGCTGGCCGGAGGCGGGCAGGTCATACGGCCCGGGGCGCGAAATCTCGCCATCGATGTAGACGACGCCGGTCGGAGGGGGGACCACATTGATGAAGTCGTCGGGTCGGACGATCA
>JASGCG010000329.1 GCA_030054235.1 Bacteroidia bacterium | reverse complement strand
CATGACGGACCTTGCTCAGGCGGCGACCGAGCGTGTGTGGCCAGAGCTCCTCGAAGGCCGTTGCATCGAGCGTGTGCTCCTCTTCATGGCGCACGAGGCCTGTGCCCGACTTGCGGGTCATGGTGCAGTGGACGTTGCCGTCCGGATCGATGGCGCGCCGCAAGCGCGCACCGTGGCGAATGCCATCCGGGCCGAGCACGTAGCCCTGCTCGATCCGGATCGTTGACCGAGCGGCGGGCAGCGCAGGCTCGCCGCGCAAGAGCCACGCGCGCTCGATTTCCAAATGAGGCTTGATGTCTTCGGCGTCGCGATCGAGCCGTTGCCCACCATCGTGCTCATTCGCGCGCCCACTCATGATCGGACGCTCATCCACCGCGCAGCGACAGGAGTGGCGCGCACTGCGCGACGAGGTTCGCCAGCACAAGCTTCTGGTTCACGTTGCTCGAGACCGATCGCTCGGCATCGATGAGTGCATCCACGCACGCCGCCAGGGCATCGACTCGATCGGCGGAACCCGACGTCGACGCGGCGTGCAACCGCTCTTGCACGATGCGCCCGAGCACAGCCATGAGCAACCCCAGTGCCTTGCGGTTGGCGGCGTCCTTGCTGGCATCGGGATTGGCCTTCACCACGCGCTCGGCGAACGCCGACACGAGCTCGCACATCGCTTCGGCCATGGCGGGCCCGACCACGCCACGCTCAAGATCCGTGACGATCGCCTGAAGTTGCTCGTTCCACGCATGCAAGCCATGCTCGATGGCCTCGAGCGCCAGCCCCGGACTGCCACCGGCGAATCCGACGACCCAGTCGAGCGCAGGGGTCGCCGGATCGAGCCGTCGGTCGACCCACGCCTGCATGGACCCAGGATCGAGGGGACCGCACGGCACGCGTTGGCAACGGCTGCGGATCGTGGGCAGCAGCCGGTCCTCGTGCGACGCCACCAAGATGATCGTCGTGTGCGGCGGCGGTTCCTCGAGGGTCTTGAGCAGCGCGTTCTGGCCATCGGTGTCGAGCAGCTCGGCTTCATCGATGATGAAGACCTTCCCCGCACCGAGCACCGACGAGTGGGAGACGCGCGACTCATGCACGTGACCGTCGCCCGACGATCCGCCGATCATCTGCTCGCGCAGGAGCCCAATGGGGATGTTGAGCTGCTTGCGATCGCGCAGTTCCCGGTCGGCACTGGTGGCCGCGAGTTCCTTGCGGATCAGGTGCACATCGGGGTGCGTGCCCTGGCGCAACAGCTCGGCGCTGCGGGAACCACGCAGCGGCGCGAACGAGCGCAGGCATTCGGGCGTCGATTCAGGATCGACGAGGAGCGCCGCGAACCGCACAGCGAGCGTGCACTTGCCCACGCCCATCGGACCAGACACGATCCACGCGTGGTGCGGCCGGCCCGAACCGAGTGCCTGCGCGAGCCGACGTTGCGCGATCTCCTGGCCGAGCAGGCCATCATCGATCGCCACGCGCGCGAGCGCCGACAGCACGCCGTCGCCACCGGGTGGCGGAGGCTCCGGTGTCGACTCGGCGCGCCGTCGGGGTGCAGCCTTGCCTGGCCGCGGCGCCTTGCTCACTTGGGAACCTCGACGAGCGTGGGCGGCTGCGCGCGGAGCTTGCTCGGGTCGCTCTTGTCGTACGGCAGCATCAAGGGCTCACCGTTCACCAAGTGCTTGGGAAAGCGCCGAAGCACGGCCTCGACCTCGGCTGAATACAGCGTGCTCCGCGGGTCGTACGCGTCCTTGCCGAAGACGCCCACGCACACGCTGCTGGTCTTCGTGCCGCCATCGTGGAAGACGTACGCCTCGATGCCGCGCGTGCGCAGTTGCTTGCAGTAGCTCTCGGCGCGCTGCTTGACTTCGGCGAGCGAGAGTTCGCCCGAACCGAGATCGCTCCACACGGCAACCTGCACCGAGTACAGGGGATTCTGGTTCGGAAATCGCTCACGCGCGCGTCGGATGTCGAACTGGCCCATGGCGCCGGGGTTGGCCTCGAAGCGCGTGAGCATGGCGAGTGCAAAGGGTCGAGCGCGACCATCGACGATCTGCTTGACCTGATCGAGCTGTTGCTTGGCGCGTGGATCGGTTGGGCCGGAGAACGCCCCCACCAGGACCGCACTGCCACCACCCACTTGGCGCACATAGGCGCCCTCGAGCTGCGGCCATCGCGTTCGGATCGACTTGAGCGCTGACTGCGCACGCGCGGCATGGTCGTCCTGCGAGAAGGTCTGCAGCACGATGCCCCACGCCTCGCCGTCACCATCCGGATCAAGATCTGAGGTCGTGCTTGAACGAGCCGTCCGCGGGGCATCGGGGGCGATGGGCTGCGGGGCAAGATCGTCGTCGGTGGGCTGGTCGGCCGCCGTGGGTCGGGAGGGTGACGCGGCTGCGGTTGTGGTGGGCTGATCGCGTGGTGACACCGGAGTCGCTGGATCCGCGCCCGCCGGTGGCGCAAAGCGTTTGGGCGGCAAGCGTGTCGTGGCACTGGCACCCTGCTTGGCCTTGGGGGCCGCAGGCTCGGGAAGCTCGTCATCCCACTGCAGACTGGCTGACTCAGTCGCGGCCGCAGGCTTGGGTTCCGTGGACTGCGGGCCCTCACAGGCGGGGATCACGCTGACGGTCAGGACGAGGGCCAACCAGAGGTTCGAAAATTGGGTTTTATCGGCCATAACACTCCACTGGATGGTTG
>JASGCG010000328.1 GCA_030054235.1 Bacteroidia bacterium | reverse complement strand
TGCACCGCACGCTGACGAGCATCTCGGAAACCAGTGACGAGGTCCGCGCGTTCCTGCAGAGCGGCGAGTTCAAATCGACCGTGAAGGAGCTGCCCGAGACGGTCGCCAGCTTCCGAAAGGCGGCCGACGACATCCGCATGCTTGCTCGCCGCGTCGAGGGCGTGGTCGCTCGCGGCGAACCCCGCGTCGGTGCGCTCGTCGAGGAACTCACCGCTGCAGCGCGCAGCTTCGAGCGGCTCGCCAACCAGCTCGAGCGCGATGCCGGCTCCACGCTCTTCGCGCCTCCAGAACCTGCCAGCACCCCGTCGAACTCCTCCAGGAGCACCAAGCCATGACCAACGCCATGTCCCGCGTCCAGCGCATCTTCACCTCCGGCGCCCTCGCACGTGTTGCTGTGTCCATGCTCGTCCTTGGCGCGTCGGCCGCGGGCGGATGTTCACTGATCGCCTCGCGCCCGGGTTCGACGCAGTGGACCATCGACGCCGTTGCATCGGTCCAATCTTCCGAGGGTGCTCCTGTGCTGACGCAGCTCGGCGTCGCCCGGCCTCGCATGGCTGCGCCGTGGAACTCCGACACGCTGGTCTATCACCACGCGAACGGTGAGGCCCGTGCGGACATCTACAACGGCTGGGTCATGCCCATCGACCAGATCCTGCAGTCGCAGATGGTCGACGTGCTGGCGCAGGCCAAGGCTGCGCAGTCGGTGACGACGGCTGGCCTCTTTGGCACGGACCAGTTTGCGCTCGTCAGCAGCGTGCGTACGTTCGGGGCGTTCTTCGACGACGACCGCAAGGGCGTCACGCGCGTGAAGCTCCATGTGCTGCTCCTGCAGCGCACCAGCGAGGATCCGCGCATCGTCACGGAGCGCACCTACGAACATGAGTCGCCGGTGGCGAGCGACGATGCCGCTGGCGTGGTCAAGGGGCTCTCGGATGCCTACGGCCAGTGCCTGCGCGACCTCGTGCGCGACCTGCGCGCCGTCCCAGCCGATGCGCTCGCCAAGCCCTGAGCGCAGCATGAGCAACCCCACGCTGCACGCACTGCTCGGCGAATCGATCGACTACGCCGGTCTCTATCCGCCTGCGTCGCTCGATGAACCCACGGCGGTCTCGATGCACACGCGCCTGCTCGGCGGCGGCGCTTCGTGGATCGGCGCGCGACTGGTCTGGCCCGCATCACGGCTCGTGGTGCTCGGCACCCTGGCCAAGGGCAACGCGCCCACGGCCGAGCCGCCGCGCACGGAAGGTGCGTGGGCGATCTCGGCCGTCACGCCGCCGATCGCGCAGTGGGATGACTTCACTGCATCGCTTGCCGCCGTCGAGGCCTTCAACGATCGACACGCCTCGCCTGGCGAGCCGGCCATGCGCGTGGATTGCCTCGAGGTGAAGGCCGCGAACGCCAGCGAGATCGAGCGTGCCTTCGAGGTGCTGCCCGAGTGCTTCACCTACTGGGAGCTCCCGGTCGATCGCGACGTGCGCGGCCTGCTGATCGCCATCGCCGACGAGGGCTTCGGCGCCAAGATCCGCACTGGTGGCACCGTCGCGGCTGCGCACCCGACCATCGAGCAGGTCGCCGCCTTCATCGAGGCCTGCACGTTGGGTCGTGTTCCCTTCAAGGCGACCGCCGGACTGCATCGGGCGCTGCGCCATGCGGTGCCCGCCATCGGCTGCACGCAGCACGGCTTCATGAACGTCATTGTGGGCTCGTGCATGATGCACGCGGGCGCGATCGATCGCGGCGGTCTCGAACGGCTCCTGGCCGATGAGCGGCCCGATGCCTTCACCGTTGATGCGCACGGTGTTGCCTGGGAAGGCCACCGCATCACGGCAGCGCAGGCATCGGCCGCGCGTGCCCAACTCATGCACAGCTTCGGCTCGTGCAGCTACGACGAACCATTGGAGGATCTCCTGGCCATGGGGCTGGTGAGCAAGGAGGAGTGCGCATGACGGCGTCAGGAGCATCGTGGGTGGTGGGCGCCCAATCAGCCGGTGGCGAAGGCAAGAGCGAGGGCTTCGGCCTTGCGAACCTGCCCATGGGCGCGTGGAGCGGCGAGGGCCGCGGTGCCCGACTGGGCGTGCGGATCGGCGACAGCATCCTCGACTTGCATCGGTGCGTGGAGTCGGGCGTGCTTTCTCGGCTCGACCGCAGGATCCAGGATGCGCTGGCGAAGCCCGTGCTCAACGACTACCTGGGCCTTGGTCACGCGGCATGGTCCTCCACGCGCGCGGAACTCCAGCGCCTGCTGGGCGCTTCATGCGGCGAGCTGCGTGATGCAGCGGTCGCCAAGGATGCCCTGCTCCCGGCGTGGGGCATCACGATGCGCCTGCCGTGCGACATCGGCGACTACACCGACTTCTACGCGTCGATCCATCACGCCACCAACGTGGGTTCGATGTTCCGGCCCACGAACCCGCTGATGCCCAACTGGAAGCACCTGCCCGTGGGCTATCACGGGCGCGCGAGCACGGTCGTGGCCAGCGGCGCTGCGGTGCGCCGGCCGATGGGGCAGACCGTGCAGGCCGATGACGGTCCGCCGTCGCTGACGGCGTGCCGGCTGCTTGACTACGAACTCGAGCTCGGTGCGATCGTCGGCGGCCAGTCCAACGAGATCGGCCAGCGCGTGAGCGTGCCCGAGGCCGCAAGCCGCATCTTCGGCCATGTGCTCCTGAACGATTGGAGCGCGCGTGACCTGAAGAAGTGGGAGTACCAGCCGCTG
>JASGCG010000327.1 GCA_030054235.1 Bacteroidia bacterium | reverse complement strand
GCGAGCCGATCCCAGGGGCCGGCGGAACTCTCGACGCCGCTGTGGGACATCGGCTTGCGTTCGCGACCGGTGCCGGGCCAGCATGACGGCGGTGATCTCGCCCTTGCCGTGGCGGTGGACGATGGCGTGCTGCTGGCGATGATCGACGCAAGCGGCCACGGCGCATTCGCCAAGGCGGCTGCAGAGCAGGTCCGGGCCCGGCTCGAGCACGCCGATGGCAGCGATCTGCCCAGGCTCATGCAATCCTGTCATGAGTCGCTGCGGGAATCGCGCGGAGCGGCGGTCGGGCTGCTCTTCGTGAGCGGCACTGACCGGACGGTTCGATACATCGGCGTTGGCAACACGGGTGCGGCACGCGTGGTCGGAACGCCGTGGCGGCCGATTTCGAAGGATGGCGTGCTGGGTCAGCGCCTGCCCACGCCCTTCGAGCAGTCGGCCAACCTCTCGCGGGGCGATCTCATCGTGATGTGGACCGACGGCGTCGCTGGGCTGCCCGGCGCGCTGACGGTCCGCGATGCGTTCCGTCCCGCGCAGGAGCTCGCCGACGAGATCGTCGCCGTCCGGGGACGGAGCCATGACGACGCCGGCTGCATCGTGCTGAGGTGGGAGCCATGATGCACCTTGCCGACTTCAGTCTCCGTCGGCCCGCTGAAGTGGATGGCGCTCGCGCGAAGATCCACGAGTGCATGCTGCTGCTGACCGGCGATCGCCAGCGTGCCTCGCAGGCAGCAAGCGCCTTCAGCGAGGTGGCTCGTGCGATCGTGGAGCAGTGCTCCGCGCGCGTCGAGGTCTCGATCGGCCGGATCGGCGAGTCGCGTGCGCTGCAGTGCATCATGGCCACGGAGTCGCAACCGCCCGCACACCTCGCGCCTGATCGCCACGACGAGATGCACTGGCGGGTTGTGCGCCGATTCGATACTGGATCGTCCTGGGTGCCCCACGGCACCATGGATCGCCTGCGCGCGGTGCTCGAGACCAAGTCGCACCAGGAGCTCGTCGAGGAAAACTACCGGCTCCTGCACGACAAGACGACGGCGCTGAACCGGCTGTCCCTTGCCTTGAGCACGGTGCAGGATGTCGACACGCTGATGGTCCTGCTGCTGCAGGAGGCAGCGCAGGCGTTCCACTGCGAAGCTGGGAGCATCCTGCTCGCCGAGGATGGCCAACTTGTGTTCCGCCACGCGCTCACCTCAGATTCTTCGTCGCGCGACCGGCTGCTCGTCCGTGCGGGCGATCCCGTCAGCCTGCCGATCGATCGCACCAGCATGGCCGGCGCTGCCGCGCTCGACGGCATGGTGGCCGTGGCCGATGCCTACAACATTCCCGAGGGCGCTCCGTTCACCTTCAACCCCTCCGTGGACCGGATGATGGGCTTCCGCACGCGCGCCGTGGTCTCGGTCGCGCTGCGCAGCAACCACAACGAACTGCTGGGCGTGCTCCAGCTGATCAATCCGCGTGACCCCGAGTCGCTCAGGCCCCTTGAGTTCTCGTCCGAAGACCAGGCGCTGGCCATGAACTTCGCCAGCCTGGCGGCGCTCGCGCTCGAGCGATCCAACCTCACGCGCACGCTCGTGCTCCGCATCATGGGCATCGCCGAGCTGCATGACCCCAAGGAGACCGGCGCCCACATCCGCCGCGTCTCGCAGGTGGCCACCCGGCTGTTCGTGGCGTGGGCCAGCCGCAGGGGGTGGAGCGAGGAGCGGATCTTGAAGGAACTCGATTCGCTGCGTCCGGCGGCGATGCTGCACGACGTGGGCAAGGTGGGCATCTCCGACATCATCCTGAAGAAGCCCGGCGCGCTCACCGACGAGGAGCGCAAGGTGATGCAGTCGCACACCACCATCGGCGCCAAGAGTGCGCTCAAGGGCCAGCGCACCGCGCTGGATGCGGCGATCCGCGACGTCACGCTCTACCACCACGCCCGCTGGGACGGCAAGGGCTATCCCACCCGCGACGAGATCATCGCCACGCTTGCTGCACTTGGCGATGACAGTGAGCAGGTCCCCGAGCCCAGGGGCGAAGGCATCCCCTTGGCAGGCCGGCTCGTGGCGATCGCCGACGTGTTCGACGCCCTGATGTCGCGCCGCGCGTACAAGGAAGCATGGACGCCGGCCGACGTGCGCGCGGAGTTCGAGCGTTCGGCGGGCACTCACTTTGATCCCGAACTCGTCGAACTGTTCTTGGCGGACTTCGACTCCTACTGCGCCATCCATGCTGCCATCTCGGGCTGAGTTCGTTCCATGAACCCTTGGCAACCCACGCTGCACGGCTCGATCGTCACGCTGCGGCCGATCGAGGCCGCCGATCTCGATGGGTTGCATGCGGCCGCGGCCGATCCGCTCATCTGGGAGCAGCACTCGGAGCGCGACCGACACGAACGACCCGTCTTCGAGCGCTTCTTCAGGGGGGCGCTCGAGTGCGGCGGGGGACTCGTGATCACCGAGCGCAGCAACGGCAGGATCATCGGCTCGAGCCGCTTCTACGACTGGGACCAGACTGGATCGTCGGTCGTGATCGGCTACACGTTCCTTGAGCGCGCGCACTGGGGCGGGGTCACGAACCGCGAGGTCAAGTCGCTGATGCTCGCGCATGCGTTCGAGCATGTCACGACCGCGTGGTTCCATGTCAGCCCGGGCAACCTGCGTTCGCAGCGGGCGCTCGAGCGCATCGGCGCGCGGCTGGACCGCCGCGAGCAGGTGCCCGTCGGCGGCGTACTGA
>JASGCG010000326.1 GCA_030054235.1 Bacteroidia bacterium | reverse complement strand
GAGAGGACGGCGTTGGTGTTGCCTGGGACGGAAAAGCTCGGAACAAACACGCCGTCGCCGTCGCCGATGTCGAGCGCGCGGAGGGCCAGTTCAAGCGCCGTGGCGCCACTGGAGACGCCGATGGCGTGCGGCCGGCGCGTGACGTGCGCGACCTTGCGCTCGAACTCGAGCAGCGAACGGCCCTGCGAGAGCCGCTCGCCATGGAGCGTGTCGATGACCGCGTCGAGGTCCGCCCGAACGAGGTCGGGCTTCGAGAGAGGGATGTTGCTCATGGTGTGGCCTTGAGGGATGCCTCGGTCATGGCCTTGATCGCGCGATCGGCCTGGCCCGAGCGCGACAGGAAGATCCATGCCGCCTGCGTCCTGAAGTTGATGCTGAGTTCGCTGCCGCCCGAAGCCGCCACGCCGACCTGCGCGAGGATCGCGGGGTCCACCGGATCGCTCGTGCGGGCGCGCGCCATGCACGCCATCGAGGCGGCGCTGCGTCCGAGCTTCTCGCGCGCGGCGCACGCGAGTTCCGCGGCGCGTGCATCCTTCGACTGGTAGATCGCGTTGACGAGGAGCTCCGATCCGTCGCGGTCATCGGCGGCGCTCGCCAGCCGCGCGGCCATGCCGGCAGGATCGATCGCGGCCAGGCGCTGCCCCGCGTCGAGTGCCATCGATCGGAGGGGGATCGATGCATCGGCCTTGAGCCCTGCGTCGACGATCGCCTCGAGTGCAGGTCGCGCCGCAGCATCGGGCATCGATCGCGATCGCTGCAGTGCGGCCTCGGCCAGGAGCCGCTGCCCGGTGCCGGCCATCGCGGCCAGTCGTTGGCCTAGCGCCGAGGCATCGCTCGATGCGGCGGCGTCGATCGCGTTGGCGAGGGCTTCCATCGACGGATCGCCATTGCGGATCGCGGCCGCCCAGCCCGCAGGCGGTGCATCGATCGATACGAGCAGCTGAAGACCCGCACGCAGGAGCGCGACCTGCGAGCGATCGGCGGTCGCCGCGCGCCAGAGCGGCTCGGCCTGCGCCGGATCGAGCTTCAGCACGGTGCCCATCACGAGCAGGCGCAGGTTGGCAGGGATGCCGTCGCCCGCCGCGAGCGCGGCGAGCTTCGGCGCGGTTGCCTTGAGCGTGTACGCCTCGGCGGCGCGCGCAACCTCCTGGACCGCGGTGGTTCGGTCGGTGCCTTGCAGACCGGCCACGCGGCTGGCGAACTGATCCCATCCTTGCGCATCGCCGGCCTGGAGCATGAGCGCTGCGGCGAGACCCGCGACGGCCGGCCGATCATCGGCCAAGAGCGGGCTGATCGAGGCCGTGTCGATCGACTCGCCAGCCTGGAGCAGCACGCTCGCCAGGACCGCGCGGTCCAGCGGTTCGATGTCGTCCCAATCCATGATCTCGCGCGCTGCGGCAGGCGAGAGCAGCTTGAGCCCGACCGCGGCGCGCATCGCCGCGAGGCGCGTGGGCGTGTCGGTGATCAAGCGCAGCGAGAGCGGCGTGACGCCGGCGGGGCTGGCCAGTTCGGCCTCGCCCAGCAGGCCGTCGATCGCAGCCGTCGGATCAGGTCGCTGCGCCAGCGTGTTGAAGAGCGGCGCGAGCCGAGGATCCTTCATCGATCGCAAGGCGAGCAGGGCATCGTGATGCGCACCATTGGCGCGCGGGGCGATCGAACGCACCAAGGCATCCAGGCTCGCCTGGGTGTAATCGATCTGCTCGAACTGCACGAGGGCGGCAAGCGCCATCGGACCGACCACGCCCATCATGACCATGGCGGCCAGTGTAGGGGAAGCCCCGCGGGAGGGAGGCTCAGGAACGAGGCGCAGCCAGCACCGCGCGTCGCACGCGGGCCACCAGTTCATCCGCTCCGGATGATCCATCGGCGGTCTCGATCGCGGCACGCTCCTCGACGAGCTTCTGCACGCGGCTGGCCGCTGCGTGAATCGTGCTGTGCGTACTCCGGCCCATCGCCTTGGCGATCTCGGGGTAGCTGCGGGTGGTGAGCTCCCGGGCAAGCAGGGCGATCACGCCGCGCGCCAGCACCGCGCGTCGGTGGCGGCTTGCGCCCAGGCACTCGGATCGCTCGACCCCGAGCGCCTCGCAGGTGGCGTCGATGATCGTGGGGATCCGCACATTGGTGCGTCGCTCACGGGCAGCGTCGGCATCGAGCACCTGCGTGACCGAGGACTCGCCGATCGCCTCGCCCTGCAGGCGTCGCGTGTCGAGCACCGAGACGGCAGCCAGCTTGGCCACCGCACCCTCGATCTCGCGCACGCTGCCGACGCAGCGGCTGGCCACGCAGTCGATCGCCGAGTCGGTGAGCCGCAGGCCGCGGCGCTGGGCGAATCGCCGCACCAGCGCGTTGCGCAGGTCCCGGTCTGGGGCGTCGACCTTGGCGACGATCCCAGCGAGCAGGCGGCTTACGAGCGCCTTCGAAAGACGTGCAATCTCGCGCGGATGCTCATCGCTCACGATCGCGACCTTCGCACCCATCAGCCCGACGGCGTCGATCGTGTGCAGGAACTCGGCCTGCGTGGCGGTCTTGTCGGCGAGGAAGTGCACGTCGTCGATCGCGAGGAGGTCGCACTCGCGCACGCGCTGGCGGAACGCCGAGACCGTGTTGGCGCGCAGCGCCGCAAGGAAGCCGTTGGTGAACTGCTCGCCGGTCAGGTACCGCACTCGCGTGGAGCCGGCCGACTGGCGCGCTGAGCAGAGCGCATGCAGCAGGTGGGTCTTGCCGACGCCGCAGGGGC